>CBDVAP010000046.1:0-19330 GCA_965372015.1 uncultured bacterium
CCGCCAGAATCTGCTGGGCGTGCTCTGGGGGCTTGACCTTGGGATAAGCTTTATCAATAGTGCCGTCCGGAATGATCAGGTAGGTGATGCGGTAGATGCCCTGGTACTCGCGGCCGGCCATTTTCTTGGGTCCCCAGGCGCCGTAGGCCTTAAGCATATCGTGGCCTTCATCACAGAGCAAAGGATATGGGAAGCCGTGTTTCTCCTGGAAGCGTTTCTGGCGCTCCGGCGAGTCGGCACTGACACCAATTATTTTGATGCCGTGGTCGACAAATGCTTGGAATTCATCCCGGAATCCCTGGCCTTCCTTGGTTCAGCCGGATGTCAGGGCCTTGGGGAAGAACCATAAAACCAACTTACTGCCCTTGAAATCGCGGAGCGAAACCGCCTTGCCGTCAGCGTCGGGGAGGGTGAAATCGGGAGCCTGGTTTCCTGGCGCCAGCATAGTGTGTCTCCTTAAATATTAACTCGCGGCGAAAATTTAAGCTGCTGGGATACGCTCTCCAATCACCAGAAGCGATTGGTTGCCCGCCTCGAAAGCCTCTGGTAAATTACACCGTAAGGTGGGGCAATTTTATGGCACTGCCGAGGCAACAGTTTAATGAGTGGCAGGGATGCGCTATAGAAATCTAGGAAAGAGTGGGCTGCAGGTGTCGGAAATCGCCCTGGGCGGATGGTTGAACCTGGGCGGGTGGCTCAGCGAGAAGGATTCCATATTCCTGGTCCACCAGGCCTTCGCCGCCGGTGTGAACCTGTTCGACGTAGCGGATGTATATGCCGACGGCGCCTGCGAGGTGGTACTGGGCAAGGCCCTCAAGGCGCTCCCCCGGGAACAAATTGTAGTAGCTACCAAATGCCGCTTCCGCATGTGGCCCGGTCCCGCCGGGGAAGGACTCTCGAAAAAGCATATCATCCAGGCCTGCGAAGACTCCCTGCGCCGCCTGCAGGTGGACTACATCGACCTGTACCAGGCGCATAACACGGATGAGGACACGCCAATTGAAGAAACCATGGCGGCCTTCGACATGCTGGTGCGCCAGGGAAAAGTACTTTATACGGGCAGCTCGAATTTCAGCGGAAAGGAAATCGGGACTGCTAACAAGGCCGCCAGGACCGTAGGCGGAACCGCTTTCATTTCCAACCAACCACTCTATAATATGTTGCAACGAAATGCGGAGCAGGAACTGTTCCCGGCATGCAAGAAACTCTGCGTGGGTAATATTGTTTATTCCCCCCTGGCCCATGGGGTACTGAGCGGCAAATATACGTCTGTGGAAGCGGGCACAGAAGGACGTTTGGCACATTGGGAACCGGAGGATAATTTCCTGACCGAAGAGAATCTGGCGATAGTAGGGCAGCTGGGTGCTTTGGCGACGGAATTTGATATGACCACCGCCCAGTTGGCCCTGCGGTGGTGCCTGCGCCGCCCGGAAGTAGCTGCGGTTATCGTGGGTGCCAGCAAAAGCGAGCAGCTGGACGAAAACACGGCAGCTGGTGACATTGTGCTTTCAAGTGAGCAGTTGAAGGCAATCGAGAGCGTTATCGCTAAGGATTAGGCCTACGTAAAACTTGCCGGACGGTCAAACAAATATCTTGGAAAACGGGCGAAAAATATAGTATTATCAGGCGATATGAAGTACATCCGAATATCCGCCATGGCACTCGCCGGAATCGTCGGAGTGATCCTGCTGTTTGCCCAGGAGGAGGGGCTGGCGCCGGGCGACCAGGCGCCGGAATTCGAACTGCCAGATCAAGACGGTGTCACTCATCGCCTGTCAGACTATAGCGGGCAGAAGGTGCTGGTATATTTTTATCCCAAGGACGGCACACCCGGCTGTACCAAAGAAGCTTGCAGCCTGCGAGATGCGTACAGCGATTACCAGGCCGCCGATATTGTCATCCTGGGCATCAGTTACGATAGCGCCGAGTCCCACCAGAAATTCCGCGAAGAGCACGACCTGCCCTTCACCCTGCTAAGCGACTTGACCAAAGAGGTGGCCGCAGCCTACGGGACCAAGGGACGCTACCCGCTGGCCAGCCGGCGATCGTTTCTCATCGATGAAGAGGGCCGGATTGCCCATATTATCAGGGACGTGGATGTTACCACCCACAGCCAGGATGTGCTGCGACTGTTCCGCGAGGCGGAAACTATCCCCTGATCAATAGCGGCCAAAGTTCTCAGCCGACGGTGTCTATCGGTTGGCTGGGCACGGCAATTTCCGTGGCGCTTTGGCTACTGTTACATTACCTGCAGTCATGGCTGCCATTTCCCGAATTCCATATCGCACCCGGTTGGCGCTGGTTTTTCTGCCTGCTTTTCGGGATCGATGCCCTGGTGGCCGTTCTCTGGGCTCGCCAGAGCTTCGGCCATAAACCGACGGATGGCGGGCAGCTGATTGTAACCGGCCCCTATGCCCTAATGCGACATCCCATGTATGCCGCGGTCCTATGGAACGGCACCGCTATTACGGCTTTCGGTTTGGGATCATGGTTTGTGCTGTTGGCGGTTGTGCCTTTGCATCTGGTTTGGGTTTGGCTGGTGAGAATCGAGGAGGAGCAGCTGGCTGTCCGGTACGGCGCGGCATACGAAGCCTACACTGCTGACACCGGACAGTTCTTTCCACGCTGGGAAACACTTAAGAAAATCACCCGCACAGGCCGTAGCGAAAACGGCGAGTAATGCCGGCGGCAATGCAGGTAGCTCGTCGTCCAACGGCCCAGGAGCTGCGACGCAGAATCCTTCAACTGGCTGGCCCGATAATGCTCGCCAGCCTGTCGCAAACGCTGATGAGCCTGATCGATATTGCCATGGTGGGCCGGTTAGGCGCAGCGGCGGTGGCTGCTGTTGGGCTGGGAGGAATGCTCACTTACGCCATTAGCGCGTTCCTGAATTCCATCCAGGCCGGGGTGCAGACGGTGATCGCCCGGCGGGTGGGAGAGGACTCCCACAGCCAAGTAAGTGAGACTGTCCGCAGTGCTTTTCGCTTCTCACTCCTGGCCGGCACATTAATCGGGTTGCTGGCGTATACCGTTGCCCGCCGACTGTTCCCCTTTATCAGCGATGACATCTCCGTCATCAGTATCGGCACTGCCTACTTAGAATGGCGTAGTCTCAGCCTCGGCCTGGTGATGGCCGGCTATGTGATGTACGCCCTGTATAACGGCATCAGCCGGCCGGGAATTCACCTGATTGTTTCGCTGCTGGCGAACAGTTTAAACGTGCTTCTCAATTATGGCTTGATTTTTGGGCACTGGGGCCTACCAACTATGGGAGCTCCGGGTGCCGGGTTGGCCACTGCCCTATCCTCCCTGGTAGCCGTAGGGCTGTATGTCGGTTTTTCCCGCCAGGCAGATATTAGACAGAAATTCCCCGGTCTCTGGTGGGGCCCGAGCAAATGGCAACCGCTGGCCCGGGTAATCGAGATATCGGTGCCCGCAGCCTGGCAGAATTTCGGGGTAATGATCGGGTTTGCCCTGTTCATGGTGATCATGGGCCGCGTGAGCACCCTGGCCCTGGCGGCCACTGAAATCGTGTTTAACATTCTATCGTTCAGCTTCATGCCGGCTATGGGATTTCTATACGCCACCCAGACACTGGTCAGTGAAAGCCTGGGCCGTAATGATCCGGAAGCGGCCGCCCAAGCCGCCAAATCGGCCACCACCCAGTGCATGCTGTTGATGGGATCCATGGGAATACTGTTTATGGCTTTGCCGCGCGCCATCCTGCGCATTTTCACTCCCGAAATGGAGCTGATCGAGTTGGCCGTAGCGCCTTTGGTGGTACTGGGAATGGTGCAGTTCTTCGATGCCATTGGTATGGTTCACCTGGGGGCTCTGCGAGGCGCAGGCGATAATCGCTACCCGGCCATCGCCGATCTATTACTGATGTGGCTGTTTTTCCTGCCGGTCACATACGTAACTGCACTCTACTTTCAATACGGGATCATGGGAGGTTGGATCGCTCTAGCCGTATATATTGCCGGCTTTGCCTTTTTGGCTCGACACCGTTTTTTAACTGGTCCCTGGCGCACAATTGTAGTCTAACCACCAGATCGCAAGTTAGAGTTGCTTTGGACTGGCGACGGTCTTACGTTCCAGAGTAAAAATTCCTTCATTTTATCGGCCGCTTAAAGAGGTTTTACCTCAAGGGAGTCAGCATGCAGCGCGGTAGCGTTAATAAAGTAATCATCGTGGGACATGTGGGAGTGGACCCCGAGCCACGCTATACGGCCTCGGGTACCGCCGTCGTTAATATCAGCGTCGCAACCAATGAGGTCCGACGCGACTCCGATGGCAATGAGCAAAAATCGACTGAATGGCATCGGGTTGTGCTATGGAGCAAGCAAGCCGAGTTCGTTGGCAATTACGTCAAAAAGGGACAATTGGTATATGTTGAGGGCCGCTTACAGACTCGAACCTGGGAGGATCGAAATAAAATCGAGCGCCGCACCACTGAAATTGTCGCGGACAATATAACCCTGCTTGGTCCCAGCCGGAGCGCAGATTCCCAGGTTAACGATAAGCCGGCGGTCAGCGAAGAACCACCAGAAGACGATGATATACCCTTTTAATTCACTGGACCTCGAGGTCCACTTTACCGGTAGCCACATCAAATTTGCCCACTTAAGGATTTCCCGGTTTCGAGGCGTAGCGTTTTCCTCTTTCAATATTATTGTGCGCCCGCCTCAATACCCCGTCGTAAATGCCACTTTTAAACGTTAGTAATTCTGTTTCAACAGCGTTATTGTACGTCACTTGTCATTATTTTCAGCAAAATCTTTCAATCTCCTGAAAAGCGACATTCTTGAATTTTTCTTCTGAAACAACTATGGCTGTAACTTTAAAATTCATAGCATGAGCAATGACTGCCATTGTATGAAGGTGTCCACATATGGCTATAGGGCCTCTTTCTGCCGCCTTAAAACGCGCTCCCAGGGATAGAATTGTTGTTCCCGTTTGACCCTTCGGAACCAGGTACAGCTGACCTACATCTATAAATCTAGTTGTGCTTAAACCACTAAGTTGTCTCAGGGGATTGGTTCCCGACCTATTGATACTATCCTCTACGAAGGTCCAGGCCTTATCGTCAGGCAGAATTGCCAGATCAAAAATACAGATCCTAATCCCTTTTTTAGGTCTAAGTTGCTCTAATTCGTTAACCATCCGGGCGGGATCCGTTTCATCAAATATGATTATTTCTCCTTTTGGGGTTATGCTCTCTTCTTTTTCTGCTAGTAAACCATGAAAAGAACTAGTTATTAGCAGTTGTTTTTTGTTTCTTTGCCGTTCCACTTTACTTAGATTCATTCATGTACTGTTGTTGGAGTGAGTGTAGCGAGTAATTTAATGATTGATCTCTAGCAGTATAGATAAAAAGTGTCTGGTTACTACAGTAGCATAGATTGGGAGGAATCAGCCCGACCAGTAGGAGTGATCTGCAGGACGTTGAAAATTATGCGCCTGCTAGAATCCTTTCGCGACTCCAAATGGATAGACGTTAATATGTTTACCATGTACCAGACTAGCCACTGGGTTACAAAATCGATTTCAAAACGATTGAATACCAGCATATCAGTAGAATTTCAATCCGTTCGAATAATAATTCCAGTATCAAATAGTATTTTGGATCTGAAAAGAGTAATAGCTACCAAGCTTTCCCCAAGAATCGATGCGACGCGAATTTATGGAAGTAAAATCTCATCTTTTCACGGGTAGAGTGAACATTCATGGCCTTAGATGGGCGATTTAGGGCTGTTTTCTGGGAATTAAAGATATTTGGGTGAAGCAGCAATGGATATCAAGCTGAAAATGAAGAGAATTATATCAATAATCGCCTGTATCGCGATTTCAGCCCAGTTGATGGCTACGGTGCCTGTTGTATCACCGCAGATAATAGAGATTGGCCGTAGAGCAGATGGGAAAATTCATGTTTGGCTGTTTCTGGATCGGTCTCCAACATCGTTGGCGGTTAGAAAATACCCTTTTCCCGTCACCACCCGGGCATTATTGCGTCGACAGAGACGCGGTAGCGCAGATCGAGCTCGGACCGACGGCCTTGACAGGGCAGTATCACTCGATTATCTGAAGCGAATACGGGAAAGCGGCGTCCATATAAGGAGGGTAAGTCATTGGTTCAACGCAATCAGCATCAGTGCCACAATCGAGCAGCTGGAAAAGGTACGGAAATTTCCATTTATCAGCAGTATTGAACCGGTTGGGCAGATACGACAACCAAATGTACTGGATGATGACTTCGGCAATGGGCTTGAAAAGGGATTCGCAACCAAAACAGGGGATCTTGATTACGGTCCAAGCGCCTGGCAACTTGAATTGTTGCGCGTTAATGACGTACATGGCCTGGGATACAGCGGAAAAGATATCCTGGTGTTGATGTTGGATACCGGATTTCTGAATTCACACGAAGCTATAATGCAGAAAAGGGTAAAGGCGGAGTATGATTTCATCAATGATGACAGCGAGACCGAAAATGAAACCGACGAAGAAATTCGAATCGGCCAGCATAATCATGGCACAATGACTTATAGCGTGCTGGGCGGGTACTCGCCAGGGCAACTAATCAGCCCGGGTTACGGCTGTGACTTCTTGCTGGCCAAGACTGAATCCGTGGGCTATGAGAGAATTGTAGAAGAAGATAACTTTGTGGCGGCGCTGGAGTGGGGCGAGATGCTGGGCGCGGATATTGTCTCGAGTTCACTGGGGTACAATGAGTGGTATGTGTATGATCAGATGGATGGCCGGACCGCCATCACCACGAGAGCCGTGTTAATTGCGACCCAATTGGGGATGGTGGTAGTCACCGCGGCAGGAAATGAGCGGGGCGCCGGCGGCAAACCGGGGTGGGGTGGGCATATCATGGCCCCCGCCGACGCGGACAGCATTATCACCGTGGGGGCAACGGATGCCTGGGGAGAAGTGGCATTATTTTCGAGCGTCGGTCCCACCGCCGACGGACGAATCAAGCCGGAGGTGGCCGCCCCCGGGATAGCTGTTTATTCGGCCTCACCAGGTGGTCCCGAGGCCTACACTACCGCCAGCGGAACCTCGTTCGCCACACCGTTGATAGCCGGTTGCGTTGCTCTGCTTTTGGAAGCCCATCCCCATTGGCGGCCGGATCAGGTTAGGGAGGCATTAATGAAAACAGCCAGCCAAGCCGATAGCCCTGATAATTACCTGGGCTGGGGGGTCGTGAATCTGTTGAAAGCGCTCCACTTTTCCCCAGGCGATTCCGCATCCACAGGAGGAAATCCGCCAGATGTGGCCGGGCAGTCAACACTGTTCGTCTATCCCAACCCGTTCGTTCTCAGCCACAACTCCAACACACTCGTCAACTGGACGATGGCCGCCAGGAACCGGGTGCAAGTGGATGTTTATAATTTGCTGGGGCGGCACGTAATTAATCTTTACCGACACGGTCTGCAAGAGGCTGATCCCGGCTCTGTCGAGTGGAACGGGATTGATTACCGAGGGCGGCAAGTCGCCACCGGGGTCTACCTAGTACGGTTGCGTACCGGCCCGGAAACCACTTTCACCCGTCTGATTGTACAAAGATAGCGAGAAATGAGGCCGGCATGAGCAGTAAAGAGTGGCACGAGCTGGATACGGCACCAAATCCCAGTCCGGGCAGGGCGTACACTGTTGAAATATCTGTGCCGGAGTTTACCTGCGTCTGTCCCCGGACGGGCCTGCCGGATTTCGGGACGATTCGGATCCGATACATCCCCGGCAAAACGATTGTAGAACTTAAATCCTTAAAATACTATATGTTAAACTACCGTAACCTGGGCATCTTCCAGGAGGCGGTCAACAACCGTATCTTAGACGATCTAAAGGACCTACTGCAACCCAAGATGATCGAAGTGGTGGCTGATTTCAACTCTCGCGGTGGTATCAAGACTGTGGTTACCTCGCGCTGGCCCGACGAGAGCGACTCATAAAAGGACAGCCGGGGTAAATTCCCTGGTAATTTCACCTTTGGAAGGATAAAACTGTGGGAGTAAATTCGGGGCCGATCTCAGGAAGAGGCAATGAAAGTACGAATACGCAATAGTAATAGAAAACGCAAGAACCGGCACGGCTTTTTCGCACGGATGGGCACCAAATCCGGACGGGCCGTCCTGGCCCGGCGGCGCGCGAAAGGCCGGAAAGTTCTCTCCGCCTGATCGTTTTTTTGAAGCAGACCTTTCCGCGCAAGTACCGACTAACTAAAAAGCTGGAATTTGATCGCCTATACAGCCGGGGCAAGCTGGTGGTTAAGCCAAGGGTAAGCGCGCGGGTAATGATTGGGGACCAGCCGCGGCTGGGAATCTCTGTGGGCAGGAAATATGGCGGCAGCAGTGAACGAAGCAGATTTAAACGGCAGATACGGGCCGTATTTCGCCAGCGCCGGGAGCAATTCCTCGGATTAGAAATCATTGTGGCCGCACGCCATGGAAAAGGACCGGCCGGCTACCAAGAAATCCAGCAGTTATTCGATGAAATTATTGACCGCTATCGCTAAAACTAGCCCGCGGCTAGGGATTGAAGCTCTGGTGCTGGTAATCCGAGTGTACCAGAACTCGATATCCTTACTATTTCCCGGAACTTGCCGCTATGAACCCAGTTGTTCACAGTATGCTATCGACGCCCTGCGGAAATATGGTTTGCTGAGTGGCAGCAGGCGCGCGGTGCAACGAATTCTACGCTGCCACCCCTATTCAAAGCACCGCGCTCATGATCCGGCCTGATTATGCGTGATTCCGCACGCGCCTTTATGGCTTTCGGCCTGATCGCCCTGGTGCTGATCCTAACTCCCAAATATCTGGAGTTTATCGGGTCTAAACCGGCCACCACCCCGGAGCTGAACGAGGAGCGCTCTCCGTTGGAGGAACCGGCGGTGGCGCCTCGCCTAATACCGGAAAGCAGCCTTCAAAACCGAACAGCTAGCGCCCCGGCTCGCCGCGTGGAGACCGAGAGCCGACAGCAAAAGCCGGAGCGCAGCGTCGAGATCGAAACTGAACTCTATACTGCTGTTATATCCTCCAGCGCCGGCGGAAGTATCTCGTCATTCGAGCTTAAGGGCTATCCCAATCGCAGAAACGACGGGCCAGTGCAATTAATCGATGATAGCCCGGGCGCAATCAGCCTGGAACTGGCCTATGTAAATCTGGATGGAGATTCGGTCTACCTGCGGGACAACTTCGAGGCCATAATGTTCCCCCGTATTGCCGCCGTCCACCTGAGCGAGGGAACATTGTCGATGGAGTTCCGCCGGACCTTCCCCTCTGGTACGACCGTGACCAAGAAGCTAACCTTCTATAGTGATAGCTACATTATAGCGCTGGAAATCACCTGGCGCGACCCTGGGCTGGAGCTGGGTATCAACAATTTCGAGGTCCGCTGGCCGGGCGGACTACCGCCGGCGGAACGATTATTACAGGAAGATGAAACCTACGGCAAAGTGTACGTCTACCAGGGCGGAGAATTGGAGGACGAAGGTAGCGCCCGCAAGGGTTTGGCGCCGCGGCGGACCCTGAAGGGCAGCACTGATTGGGTAGCCCTGCGGAACAAGTATTTCGCGGCGGCATTGATTGCCGACCAGAACCAGCCCGCCATCTTCGGGGCCCTCTCTGCGGTAAGTCGTCCCTGGACTAAGGACGGCAACAGTAACGGCAACAGCAACGGCAATCTGACCAGGTATTCGATGGCCCTGGGCTACGACGCCGGGAGCCCGGTCAAGTTGAATCTCTACCTGGGGCCGCTATCATATTTTATCATCACCGATCTGGAGGTAGGCTTAGAGCGGATAATGAACCTCGGTTTCTCCCTTATCCGGCCCATCAGCAAACTGGTCTTATACAGCCTGGTTTATCTTCATGAGGTGATACCGAACTACGGCGTAGTACTAATCCTGTTTGCCATTGCTATTCGTGTCGTTACCAATCCGCTTACCAAGAAAAGTTTCACCTCGACGCAAAAGATGCAGGTTGTCCAGCCCCTGGTGAAGGAGTTACAGGAGAAATACAAGGGCAATGCTCAAAAGCTAAACCAGGAGATGATGGCCCTGTGGAAGCGGGAGGGGGTAAACCCACTGGGGGGCTGTCTGCCCATCCTGATCCAGATGCCCCTGCTTTGGGCCCTGTTCATTGTGTTCAGGACCACCATCGAGCTGCGCGGGCAACCGTTTATCTGGTGGATCACGGATCTATCGTCCCCCGACGTGATTTTCAACCTGCCCTTCAGCCTCCCGCTCTATGGGCAGGGCGTAACCGTTTTAGCGCTCGTCATGGGCGTGACCATGTTTTTGCAACAAAAGCTCAGTGGCGCCGGGTCAAACCCACAACAAAAGCCCATGATGTACATGATGAGTATCTTCTTCTTCCTGATTTTTAACCAGTTCCCCAGCGGGCTGAATCTTTACTATGCATTCTCCAATTTCCTGGCTATAATCCAGCAACGCAGCATCCGCAAGAACCTGGCCGCCCCGATTACCGGCCCAGCAACCACTAAACGGTAGCAAGCTCGGCGACGGGTCCGGCAGGCGAATGGACCAAGTAGCGCCATGGCCCCAGAACAAAACACTTCCTCCAATGATACCGCTGTAGAGCCCGCCGACGATAGCGGCAGCGCCAGCGGCTACATCGAGGACACTATTGTGGCCCTGGCCACTCCACCCGGGCGAGGCGGAATCGCAATCGTCCGATTAAGTGGAAACAAAGCCCTGGACCTGGCGCAACAAATTTGTCCGCCCCGACTGGCAAAACGACCGCGGCACAGTTTCTTAACCCGGATCATATCCCCACTGGACGAGGAAGCAATTGATCAGGCGCTGGTAACCTATTTCCAGCAACCGGCATCATTTACCGGCGAAGATATGGTGGAATTCAGCACCCACGGAGGCGTGGTAACCCCCAGCAGAGTAATCCGGCTGCTGTTGAAGCTGGGCGCCCGGCAGGCGCTGCCCGGCGAATTCACCCAGCGAGCCTTTATCAATGGCAAACTGGACCTAGCCGAGGCCGAGGCCTTAAACCAGATTATCAGCAGCTTGAGCCGTCGTTCACAGCAGGTAGCCTTTCAAAACCTGGAGGGTCATTTATCGCAGGAAATCGCATCTATACGAACTAATTTGCTCTCATTACTGGCGGTTCTAGAGCACGAAATGGACTTCAGCGAAGATGAGATCGAGCCTCTCACGCACAGCGAAAGTTCCATGCGATTAGAGGAGATCCTTGAGCGGCTACACCGATTGCAGGAAATGGCGCCCTACGGCCGTCTGATCCGGGAAGGAGTGCGGGTGGTGATCACCGGTGAGCCCAATGCCGGGAAATCCAGTATCTTCAATGCCTTGGCCGGGCAAGAACGGGCCCTGGTGACCCAGATACCCGGTACCACCCGCGACAGCCTGGAAGCCTGGCTGGATATGAGTGGTTTCCCGGTCTGCCTGGTGGATACGGCCGGGCTGCGGGGTAATGGCGATACCCTTGAGCGCTTAAGCGTTACCAAAAGCCGGGAACAGTTGGAAGCGGCGGACCTGGTTCTGCTACTCGATCCGGAGGATCCAGTTTCCAAGAGACGAGAATTGGAGATAGATACCCAAAAGAGGGTCATATACGTAAAATCGAAGGCCGACCACCCAATGGCCGGGGAAGCGACGGGCGATCAGATTGTTGCTTCGGTAATGCGTGAGGACGGGTTAGAGGGGCTTGCCACGGCCCTACGGGCAGCACTGCAGGAGTTAATACCTGATCAAAGTAGCATTGTAGTGACTTCGGCCCGCCAGGCTGAAGGACTGGGAAAGGCCGTGGCGCAACTAGACGGTGTACAGGAGTTGCTTAAATCAGGACAGGGTATGGATATTATCAGCGCTGAAGTACGTTATGCCGCCGAGGAGCTGGCTGCAATTATTGGGGAGACCAGCAATGAGGACGTTTTGGAGCGAATATTCAGGGATTTCTGCGTGGGCAAATGAAGCCTACTTACTCCCGAATCGACGATAGAAAGTGGGATGTGGTCGTGGCCGGCGGTGGTCACGCCGGCATTGAAGCCGCGCTGGCCTGCGCCCGGATGGGGTGCAACACTTTACTGGTTACGCTGGACCCGGCGGCGATCGGACGCATGTCCTGCAATCCCGCTATCGGAGGGCTGGCAAAAGGGCACCTGACCAGGGAGATCGATGCTTTGGGGGGCGAGATGGGCCTATGCGCCGATCAGACAGGGATTCAATTCAAGACTTTGAATACCAGCAAGGGACGGGCTGTCTGGAGCCCGCGAGCCCAGATCGATAAGCGGAAGTACGCCCGGCAGATGCAACAAACAATTACCAGGCAGGAAAATCTCACGATAATGCCTGGAGAGTTGACCGGGGTCATCGTTCGCCAGGGAAAGCTTTCGGGCGTGACGATAGATTATACTCTCCAGGTTTCCACCCGGACGGCAATCCTTACTTGCGGCACCTTCCTGAATGGTAAAATTCACTTGGGCCTGACAACTTACCGGGCCGGTCGGTTGGGTGAGAAGCCGGCCGCTGGCATCACTGAGTCACTGCTATCCTTTGGTTTTCGGTCCGGCCGGCTCAAGACCGGGACGCCACCCCGGTTGCAGTGTGATTCCATCGACTGGGGGGCGGTCACCGAGACACATGGCGACCTACGGCCACAGCCGTTTTCCTTCCGCACATCGTTGCCCTTCAATCCACCGGATATAGCCTGCCACTTAACCCATACAAATGATGCTGTCCATAGCATCGTTTTAGAGAACCTGGACCAATCGCCGCTATATACAGGAATTATAGAGGGCATTGGTCCCCGGTACTGTCCCAGCATTGAGGATAAGGTAGTACGGTTCGCACAGCGCGACCGGCACCAGCTATTCTTGGAGCCGGAATGGCGGGATGCAAACCAGATCTATGTCAACGGGTTTTCCACCAGTCTGCCCCGAGAAGTTCAGTTGAGCGCCTTGCGCCAGGTGCCAGGCTTGGGTCGAGCGAAACTATTGCGGCCGGGATACGCCATCGAATACGATTTCTTCCCGCCCAGCCAGCTGCGGGCCACCCTGGAAGCTAAGGAGATCGCCGGGCTGTACCTGGCGGGACAGATCAACGGCACCTCCGGATACGAAGAGGCTGGGGCCCAAGGGCTAGTGGCCGGTATAAACGCGGCGGCCACGGTGACTGAGCGGGAGCCGTTGATCCTGCGCCGGGATGAGGCCTATATCGGGGTATTGATCGATGACCTGATCACCAAGGACACCGATGAACCCTATCGCATGTTTACCTCCCGGGCGGAGTACCGATTGCTTTTGCGCCCGGACAACGCCGATCTGCGACTGGCGGACAAGGGTGTAGAGTACGGACTGCTGGATCGGGCCTCCGCCCAAAGATTGTGCCAGCGGCGGGAGAACATAGCTGCTTTCCGCAATTTCTGCGATAAAACTTCCCTGGAGTGGCACGGCCCAGCGGACACAACTGCCATAGATGACAGTAGAGGGCGAAACGGCCAGCGCCGACGGCTTTCCCAGCTGCTGAAGCGGCCGGAAACGAGTCTGGCCAACTTCTGGGATGAGCTACCGGAAACGCTGCGGGCTTTGCCGGCCGCCGATTTATTCACCGGTGAGACCGACATCAAATATGCCGGGTACATTAAACGCCAGCGCGAATCAGCGGCTTCCATGCAGCGCCTTGACAACGCCGTCATCGATGCCCGGTTCAACATTGCGGGGATAGCCGCTATGCGGCCGGAAGCCCGGGAGAAGCTGGGCCGGGTGCGCCCCGAGACCTTGGGGCAGGCCGCCCGGATATCGGGAGTGAACCCCCCAGACATCGCCCTGCTGGCGCTACACCTGAAGCGTTGGTATGTTTCACGTGAAACATCCTCGTGATCTCTGCCGCTCTGTCTGAATACTTTTCTACCGCCGCCGCCCGCCTGGGGTTTGCTCCCGGCCGACATTTGCGCGGCATTCCGCCCGCCTTCTTGCCCCTTATTGTTCATCATATCCTCCCGGCTTCCAATTCCACTCCGATTGTGGCCTGCCGGACCAACGAGCTGGGGTTAGCCCTGCGTGATACTTTCTTATCCTTTGGGCTTGAGGGAGTGCTGTTCTGTTCGACCGATGAAGGTCTATCAGACACACCCTCCGGCTTCTCTTCTCCGTTGGAATTCTTCCGCCTTAATTCCTGGGCCCATTTGGGTCGCGGTGCTCCGGTTTCGGTTTTCGTTTGTACCCTCGCGGTGCTTGAGGAGGGTCTTCCGACTCCCGGCGACCTGCAGCAACGTCTGCTTCATATCCGGCCCGGCCAAACCAAATGGTCCGATCTTCGGACCTGGCTCGAGGAACACGGTTATCAATCTGCCTCGCTGGTTACGGAGCCGGGGACCTATGCTCTGCGTGGCAGTGTGATCGATATTTTCCCGGCTAATGTTCCGGCTCCCATCCGACTGGATTTTCTGGGAGACGGGCTGGAGAATATCCGGTCCTTTGACATTCACAGCCAGATCAGCTCCGGACAGCTCCCTTCGGCCGTGGCTGTTTCTCTGATTAACGATGAGGCCCCCACCAGCGAACTGTGCTCGTTTTTTCCGGGGGGCTGGAACCTTTTTAAGCAGGTTGGCGACGAAGACTGGGATTTTTCCTCGGCGGTGTGTACCGATATATCAGAATCCGTGGTGCTGGCCATTGAGCCATTTGAGGGGCGCAATTCGTCGGTCACCATTTTAACTGAGCGCTGGCATGAACTGCTCCGGCAAGCTACTTCCGCGCAGGCCTTTTTCGTCAGCGACCAACCCACCCAGCGTTCGCGGGCCACAGAGCTGCTTTCCGCAATGCCGTGCTCAATGGAATCCGGCTTTTATCCCGCCGGCTTTTCCTCGATCCCCCTGGGACTCTTGCTGCTAACTCCAGCCGAACTGTTTCAGCGCGCGGCCCATACCTGGCGATCGCCTCACAAAGCGGTCTCCTCATTGGCTAAGATACGGCAGCACGTGGAAGCTCTGGAGCCTGGTGATTTGATCGTGCATGTCAATCATGGTATCGGCCGTTACCTGGGTCTGACACAGCTCAAGGTGGGCGATGCCAGCCAGGAATGCCTGATGATAGAATATCAAGGAAATGATCGCGTCTATGTATCCACCGACAAGATCTCGTTGGTTTTCCCCTTTTCGGTAGCCGAGGGACTCAACCCGGAGCTCGACTCACTCCAATCCGGCCGCTGGGAGCGGGTAAAGCGCCGGACGCGCCGCTCTGCGGAGGAGGTCGTTGAGCAGCTGGCCCAACTGTACGCCCAACGCTCCCTTGCTCCCGGGAGCGTCCATCCGGCCGATGACGAATTACAGTTGGAGTTCGAGGAGACTTTCCCTTACGAAGAAACCGCTGATCAGTTACAGGCGGCGGCTGAGATAAAATCGGATCTCGAGCGGCCACTCCCTATGGACCGGTTGTTGTGTGGTGACGTGGGCTTTGGCAAGACCGAGGTGGCCCTGCGGGCAGCTTTCACGGTTATACGCGGTGGAGGGCAGGTGGCGTTTCTGGTGCCTACCACAATCCTGGCCGACCAGCACCTGATCTCCTTCCGCTCGCGGCTGGAGTCTTTTGCCGTTACGGTCGGTCTACTTTCGCGCTTCGTATCCCCTAAACAGCAGCGCCAAACCCTGGCTGCTTTATCCGCCGGTAGAATCGATTTGCTGATCGGTACTCACCGGCTGCTATCCAAGGATGTTGTTTTCAAGAATCTGGCCCTGCTAATAATCGACGAGGAGCATCGTTTTGGGGTCCGCCAGAAAGAAAAAATCACTACCATTAAAGCAAGCCTTGATGTGCTGAGCTTAACGGCCACTCCGATCCCTCGGACCCTGCATTTCTCCCTGGCTGGCATACGTGATATTTCCCGCCTGGAGATTCCCCCCAAGGAACGGATTTCCATCATCACCTCCGTGAGCTATTTCCACCACGAACTAATTCGGCGGGCGATTGAGCATGAGCTGGAAAGGGGTGGCCAGGTCTATTTCGTTCACAATGAGGTGAAGACCATTCTTGCCCATTACCGGGAATTACAGGATCTATTGCCAGAGGTTTCGTTTGGCTTGGCCCACGGCCAGATGCCGGGAAAGGAGCTGGAAAAAACAATGTTTGCCTTCGCCGGGGGCGAATTCCAGGTACTGGTGTGCACCAGTATAATCGAATCGGGCATTGACTTGCCAAACGTCAACACGGTTTTAATCAACAACTCCCATCGACTTGGGCTGGCTCAATTGTATCAGATCCGGGGCCGGGTCGGCCGCTCCAACCGCCAAGCCTATGCCTATCTACTTATCCGCCGCCGCCCCCCGCTTTCGCCGCAGGCCACCAAGCGCTTGAAAACCATTGAACGCCACAGTGCCCTGGGGTCCGGTTATGCCATTGCGCTCCACGATTTGGAGATTCGCGGCACCGGCAATATTTTCGGCCTGGAACAAAGCGGCCACGTAGCTGCCCTTGGTTTGGACCTCTATACCCGCATCATCCAGGATGTGATTAAAGAGCGCGATTTAAGCCCACGGGATCCCTCGTTTGAGTGCTTGCATAGGGATGAAATTACAATTCGTATCTTTCCCGGTGCCGGCATCCCAGATTCTTTTATACCCGATCCACACTTACGCCTTAACCTCTATCGCCGCATCGTCGCGCTGGGCAATGATCTGGAGATCCGCTCATTCTCGGATGAGCTGCGGGACCGTTTTGGGGCCCCACCAGAAGAGGTTAAAAATCTGTTGCTGGCAACGGAGCTGCGTTTATTAGCATCACATATCGGGGTCCGATCAATTAAACTTTCCTCCGCCGGGCAATTGTTGCTGGATTTTGCCCAACCGACAGATTCCAGCGCCTTGCTGGACCGAATACAGCAGGCTATGCAGGCCTCCGGCGCCCACTACCGTTTCTCAAGTGCCCCCCGGGGCAGTCTAAGGATTTCTATTGTCGGCGATTCCCGATCAGCATATAACTTGGCCAAGGACACTTTTTTAGCTCTTGCGAGCGGATAAGTTGCTAATTTTCTCCCCTTATTTTTCAATTATAATTTTCAGGAATGGTCACGCCCGCTTTGCTGCTTCCTAAGTTACTTAATTACATGCGATTACCGCGTATATTCGTCCTGTCGCTAATCGTCACGGGGCTTGGTCTTGGTTGCTCAAAGCATGAAAATAACCTTGAGGAACCGTTGGCGCGGGTTAATAATCGTTACCTTTTCCCCTCCGAATTGCAGGCCGCGGGTCAACTTCGCCTCTCTTCACTGGGAGAGGCAGCCGAAAAATGGGTTGACCGCCAGGTCTTGCTTGCGCACTCCGGTGGCTCCCTGGTCGATTTTGAACTATTATCGTTGCGGCTGAGTCGCGCCGGGGACCAGATTACTGCGCAGCTACTGCTCGATTCACTGGTATACCGTGACTTTCACCCATCACTTGAGGATGTGCGCCGTTACTATTACAACCACTCCGGTGAATTTATTTTCAGTACCGACGCCGCTATCGTTACTCACTTGGCATTCCTGCACCTCCCGGAGGCCCGGGACGCCCTGCAAAGGTTGCGCTCGTCAACTATTCCTCTCGACTCGCTTTTGGGCAGCTACAATTTTGATCGCAAGTTAATCTATCGTGATCGTGTTATCCCCTCCCTCGATGACGCTATTTTCATCAATCCGCTTTCCGCCTTTCACGGGCCCGTTACTTCGAATTTTGGATTTCACCTTCTGCGCGTAGAAAAATCCTTTGCCGCCGGCGACGCGATCCCCATTGATTTAATAACCAATCAGATTTTTATCCGGTTGTATCAGCAACGGCTCTCGGTAGCCCGCGCCTTGGTCCTGGACAGTCTGCGCGAGGAGCTCGACATTGAAATATACTTGGATTAAGCTTTTATTTCTTGTGATCGCCGCCCCCGGGATTTTGTTAAGGGCCCAGGAGCAGATTGACGGGATCGCAGCCATTGTGGGCGATGATATCATTTTGAAGAGCGATGTTCTCCAACTAGCTCAGATGACTGCCCTCCAGAATAGTGTTGATCTGCAGCGCAATCCCGCTTTTCTCCAGGTCTTTCAATCCGAAGCCTTAAATGTACTGATCACCCAAAAAATTCTATTGGACCGGGCCAAGGTTGATAGCCTTGACGAGGTATCGACAGAGGAGGTGGATCAGGCCTTGGAGATGCAGATAAGCAATCTTCTTGGCCAGATCGGTTCCGAGGCTGAATTCGAGCAGTTGATGGGGCTGCGCCTCCGTGATTTTCGGCAAGATCATTGGTTCGTCGTGCGAGACCAGCTGATTGCGGAACGGTATCAAAACGAGAAAATCGGCCGGATTAGCGTTAACCGCGAGGAAGTGAACGCCTTCTACGAAACCTATAAGGATAGTCTGCCGCCGCTGGACTCCCGCTATGAATTAACCCAGATCCTGGTGCCTATCGAAGCCGGGTCGGTCGCTTATGGCTTGGCACGCTCCAAAATCGAACGGCTTCAGGAACGCCTGACACAGGGTGAGGATTTTTCTACTTTGGCCTCTGAATACTCAGACGATCAAGCATCAAGGGAGCGTGGAGGCGAGCTGGGATTTGTTCGCCGCGGCGAATTAGTGCCCGAATTCGAGGAAACCGCCTTTAACCTCGGCCCTGGTGATTTAAGCGATATTGTAGAAACAACGTTTGGTTTCCATATTATCACGCTGATCGATAAGCAGGGTGAGCGGATTAATGTCAGCCATATTCTAATTTCGATCGATCCGACCCCGGAAGACCGCGAGCTGGCTCTATCCAAAGTACGTGATTTTTTCTTTATTCTAGATGATGAGCCGGCGCTCTTTGATTCTCTTTTGACAATCGTTTCCTCCGAGTTTGGTAACTCCCCCGACCTCGGTTATATTGGTTGGATCGAGTTGTCTTTACTTCCGAACCAGGCCTATCGCTCAGCGTTATTTGGCCTACAGCCTGGCCAGGTCTCACCCCCCTTTGAGACCAAGGATGGTTTTCATCTGCTCAAGGTTCTCAACTTTAAAGAGGGCGGCTCTCCAAATCTAGAGGACTACTACCCCCAGATTGAAGCCTTGGCTCTTCGCAATAAACAATCCGACTTCTTGAGCACCTGGCTCATTAGTGTCCGTAATGATGTATATATCAATGTTTTAGAGTAAGTGTTAACAGTGTCTCTTAACAACTCCTTTATAACTATGCCACTGCAAACATTTATTGCCACTCACTAATTCCCACATTGTTCCAACGGCCAACGTTTCCACTTTATCACCAAATTATCCACACTCTTTCCTGTTCCCTGTTTTTGTCTTTTCAAGAGGAGATTAATATTATTCCGTACTAGTTATCC
>CBDVAP010000047.1:0-19104 GCA_965372015.1 uncultured bacterium
AGAAGGTCCCAAGGGTTGGGCTGTTCGCCCATTAAAGCGGCACGCGAGCTGGGTTTAGAACGTCGTGAGACAGTTCGGTCCCTATCTACCATGGGCGCAGGAAATTTGAGGGGCGTTGTTCCTAGTACGAGAGGACCGGAACGAACGAACCGCTAGTGTACCAGTTGTCTCATCAGAGGCACCGCTGGGTAGCTATGTCCGGACGGGATAAGCGCTGAAAGCATATAAGCACGAAACCCTCCCCAAGATTAGATTTCCCTTTCCGGCGCAAGCCGGAACTGAAGGTTCCCTGAAGACTACAGGGTTGATAGGCCACAGGTGTAAGCACAGTAATGTGTTCAGCCGAGTGGTACTAATAAACCGTGAGGCTTGAACATTCTTCTTTGACCTGGTCCACAGGCGATTAGTCGTAGCTTCTGTTCTCCATCTTTTTCCGGTGATTATAGCATGGGGGAAACACCCGATCCCATTCCGAACTCGGCAGTTAAGCCCCACTGCGCCGATGGTACTGCCCGCTAGCGCAGGGTGGGAGAGTAGGTCGTTGCCGGAAACCATTAAAAACCCCTTCTCTCCCTCAGAGTAAGGGGTTTTTCTATTCATTAATTATAAATTAAAAGTAAATTTGTGACTTATGATACATATTTTCGGGTGGATTATGCCTAAAATCACACTGTGCCGGCCCGGCCTTTTAAACGGGCTAGCGAAAAATTCCCCTGGCAAGCGCCAAGGGTAAACCACACACGAAGGGGTGGGACCATGAAAAAAACGATTTGGCTGGTAGTTCTGGTAGTCTTGCTGGGTGGCAATAGAGCCCAAGGCCAGGTAACCCTGGATGTAAGATTCAGCGATTTTATTACGTTCTATGTCAGCAGTATCGATATAGGCACGGGTGCTTCTGATGTGGAGATGTTCACGATGGAGTTATCCTCGAATGACCCGGTGATGGTGGTGATTAAATTCATAATCAGCATCGATTCAGCGCCTATGGGATTGAGTTATGCTGAAGAGTTTCTATCGGTGACAACCAACGAGTTCGAATTGAATGGCATCTTACGGATAAGCAATACCGAATTGAATACGGCTACTGATGAACTCCACTATGTAGATGGTCGCACCGTGAGTAATTTGAATTTTAGGATTGTTGCGATCCCGTTCGAGGAGCTGGAGGCCCTGCAATCGCAGATCATCCAGACCGGTAGGTTGCCTGATGGCAACTACAAGTTTTCTATCTCCATCATCGGTTCGGCGGGCGACGATCTGGCTTACTGGGAACGGGTGGTCGTCTCTGCCCATCCGGTGGCCCTGGAGTTGATCAGCCCCGGTGGGTCGCTGGAAGATACATCCAACACGGCCATCAGCACCACTTATCCCTTTTTCCAATGGGAATCGGATCCCTGCGCGGTGTGCAATTACAAGCTGCGGGTAGCTCGCTTTAAGAGCGACGAACATTCCGGAGCGGAGGATGCTATCGAGGACCAGACAGTTTTACCCATGGATCAGGCGTTGGGATTCCAAGAGGTAGGCCATGTCACTTCGTTCCAGTATCCCTCGTCGGACGTAATTGATCTGGAGCCGGGGCTGGTATATGTCTGGCAGGTGCTGAAGATCCTGCCTACCACCATCGGCGACGAGGAAATCTTCAGTCCGATTTATGCCTTCAAGGTTCTCGATCCCACGGCGGTCGCTGGCGCCGGGGCGACGTCCGCAATTGGGGTGGCCCAGAGCCCGGTGCTACGATTCTTAAGATCGGCCATGGGGGAAGAGGAATTCCAGGCGGTTTTCTCTACCGATGGCGATCTGGCCGGTTTCGCCCCCAACGATATTATCAGCCTCAACGGCACGGCTGTAGAAGTAAGCGAACTGAACAGTATCACAACCGCCCTGGGCCAAGGCGAAATCACAATCCTAAGCGTGGAGGTCCAGTAAGATGAAACGATCCATAGTTTACCTCCTGTTGATTACTTTGACTAGTGCCTGGGGCGCCGATAAAATCGCTTTCACCACCAAGGTGAGCGGCCAGGTCACAATCACCACACCGCAGGGCCAGATAAATCCTCTGAAGCGGGGTACGGCCTTAAACACGGATGAGAAAATCATCACGGGCTCCGACGGCAGCGTCGTGATCATGTTCATCGATGACAAGAGCATTCTGCGCATTCAGAAAAACACCACCCTGACTATCGGGGGGGAGATCACCGGGAGTGGCGCCGCCCGGGCGCTATCCAAGCAGATCGACATGCAGTTCGGTAAGTTACGGGCCCAGGTGGCCGAGCAGCGCAAGGGGGAGTTCCGGATCAGCACGCCTACTTCGGTGGCGTCGGTGAAAGGCACCGATTTCTGGACCACCTCCAATCCGGTGCTGGGTGATATCTTCCTGGGAATCAGTGGATTGATTGAGGTGGAAAACCTGATCAGCGGCGGTATATTCAACGTGGGCAGTGGCCAGATGGGTTCTTCCAACCCCGACGGCACTACCGCAGTCACGACCTACGTATTGCTGGTTAGCGAACTGCTGACCGTATCAGAGACGATGCTGACCATGGAGGGCTCACCCGGGCAGGGTGGCGGTCCCGCATTCAACGGTCAGGTAATAGTAAATGAACTGACCACCTGGGCCGGATCCGCTCCCACGGTAGGAGCCACGGTGACAGTTTCGGGCATATTTAATGATAACGGCTCCGTCACGGCGATCCAGGTGGAAGTGGAAGAAGCCGGAGGATTGGATGACGAGTCGATCAATGAAATCCACATTCAATTGGAAGATGCTGACGGGAATCTCAAGGAAGTCATAATCATCTATCAATAAAACCAGGACTTCCCCCGAGAGAGGAAACTGTTTTTCCATCAAGGGATTCCCTGGCCAGGGGAAACGTCTACGGCGTGGAAAACCTCACCCCTTCGATAAACTCCACCGAAGGGGCAAGGTAAAAAACTGAATGCCGCCCCACGATTATCCATCAGTAGAAGATAAGAACTAATATTTCAGGGGAACTCCTGTCAATAAAACCTGTTAACTTAACTTCTCATCGAAGTGAACTTGTAACAGAAAGGGACCAACGCTATCCAAGCGATTCGCAGAATTGCGGCAATTTGTTCATTACTTGTCTGCCTGTCAGCTAACCTCTATGGCCAGAGTGATATCCTGCACCAGGTTCCGTTGAATGTGGTGGCCGGTGAGCCTTTAACCCTGGAGGCGGTGGTGGAGATCGATGGACGTTCGGTTGTGTACATGTCGATTCTCCATCGCATGGCGGGAGAATCAGCCTATAGTGAGGTGACCATGTCGGCCGCCGGCGGGGGGCTCTGGTTCGGCACTATTTCCGCCGGAGCCGTACTGGAGGCCGGGCTGGAGTACTATCTTGTGGCCACTCTGGACGATGAGAGTCTGCTGGCTTATCCGGTAGAGGAGCCACAGCTCAACCCGGTATCCATCCAGGTGCTGGCCGGCGGCGAGAAGATGTTAATCGATCCGCTAGCCTTGTTCGGCCAGGAAGAAGAGGAGGAATCACCCATCCTGATCCTGTCTCCTGCTCCCAGGGAGATTTATCTGGGAGAGGACGTCGTGGTCGCAGTTTCCTTGTTCAACGTGGAAGATGTGGATCAGCAGTCGGTCCGGCTGATACTGGACGGCCGAGACGTGACCGCCCAGGCGGAGGTAAGCGCCGACCTGGTGACCTATCTGCCCAGTAAATTGGCCCAGGGGAGCCACCAGGTGGAACTCCGGGTAAGTAACCTCTCCGGCGTGCCCCAGGAGCCGGCCGCCTGGCGTTTCCTGGTGGCCGCCAAGGCCTCGATGACCTCAGAGCGGGCCTATAGTCACTCGGGGAAAGTAGTGTCCGCCTTCCGGCGCGATGACATTGACAAGCAGATACTGGACGTTGGGGATCTGAAACTCTCATATCGGGGTGGCTGGGACTGGTTGAAGATACGGAGCAATGTGAAACTGACTACTCAGGAAGATCCGTTCAGGCCACCGCGTAACCGCTATTCCGCCACGTTTTCAACGTCCATTTTCAAGTTGGGGCTAGGTGATGTCACCCCGCGGGTCAACCGCTTTGCCTTAGATGGCAAACGGGTCCGCGGCTATGACGCCAACTTGCAACTCAAGTATTTCAACCTGCAGATCGTCAAAGGTGAATTGGAACGGGTCATCCAGGGGCGGGACGAGTCAGCTTACAAGGTGGCCGAATACTTCAAAGCCGATCCCGATAGCGTGGACCAGATAGATGCCTTGACACTGACCCGTAGCGGTTACGCTTTCCGCCGGAACCTATTGGCGGTGCGGCCCAGCTTCGGTTCCGGGCAAAACTTCGAGCTGGCCTTTATTTACCTGAAGGCCAAGGATGATGTTCCCTCCGTGCGATCCGAGTTGGACGCGGGGCAGATTACTATCGCCGACTCAGCTTTCGGGGAGCGCAATTTCGGATTAGCCGATACCACCAGCTGGAATACCTGGGAGTATACCCTGGAACAGCTGAAGGCCAATGCCGCGCCGAACGCCGGTTTCACATACGCCTTGCCTGATAGCGATTGGACGGGTAGGTCCCCCAAGGATAACCTGGTGATGGGCAGCAACCTGACCCTGGCATTCAACAAGCGCCGGCTCGTATTCCAGTCCGGCTTTGCCCTGAGTATGCTCAATAATAATATTTGGGACCCGGTGCTGACCAAAGATGGTCTCGACACGATGTTCCCCGGTGACGACACGCTTGATGGATATATCGGTGGCGAAGGAGGCATCGCGCTGGAGAATATCCCGGTAGACCCGGGAGACTATGCGGAGCATTTCCATATCAACGCCAACCAAGTGCCGTTAATACCTATCGATGTCTTCGGGCTTGATACAAACCTGGTAGGTTCGCTGCTTAAAATGCCTTCAATGGCCTATCACGGTTCGGTGAAGCTGAACTACCTGCGCAATTTCATTACCCTGGAATTCCAGCAGGTGGGGCCGGAGTTCAACTCGCTGGCCAATCCCAATATCCAGAAGAATGTGCGAGTGAAATCCTTTTCCGATCGGCTGCGGCTGTTCCGCAACAAGCTGATGCTGTCGGGTCAATACCGGACCACGGATGACGACATCGTTAAACAGCCCGGGGAGGCGATCACCAGCACGGCTACTACCAATCTAAGCGCCAATATCAACCTGGGCCGGGGCCTGCCGTCCTTTTCCATTGGGACCAGATCATATAACCGCGACAACGGCGTCACTACCTTGGATACGGTAGCTGTTGTATCGGGCTCGGAGACAGTGGATAATTTTATTGACCGGCGTGAAAGCACCACCACCAAGACTTTAAACTTGGGGTTCATGTACCAGTTGGAGCTGTTGGGCTCCAGGCATGACCTGAGCCTGAATATTTCCAGCACCGACATCGGCGACGAAATCACAGACCGTATTACGGGGGATACCCTTTACACTACGCCCCGGTCACCACGGGCCATTTCCCGCGTCACCGCCATCGGTGTGAATTCCCGGATCAGCGAGCAGCTGCGCACCAGCGTGTCACTGTCAACCAATGGCGCGGAATTCGGGGAAGGTGAAGATGAACTGTCAACCGAGCCAACCATCGACGATCTAGGGGATACCACCTATGCCGTGGTAAATCCGGGGATGATAGCCCAGAACCTGTTTAACATTGACCTGATGTTGATCTACCGGCTACCGGCGCTCAATCTGAATGCCAGGGGTGGTTTTTCGTTTCTGACGAGCAACTCGGACCACAGCAATAGCGCCTTGGCGCCGCCCAACTTCACCCGGTTGGGGATCAAGGGCGGGTTGGAATATGAGATCACCAAGGAGCTCCGGCTGGTAACGACCTTCGATTTCCGCACCAAGACGGTGGAATTGCCGGACGGCGGTAGCGAATCGGTGCCCAGTTCGATCATTTCGGCCAACCTGCAATACAAATTCTAACCGCCTAGCAGCTTGGACCTGAAGAAATTCATTTCCACCCACGGCGCCGGCCTCCTTTGGACCGGCGCATCTATTTTAGTAACCATACTTCTGCATTTCATGGGGCTGTTTAATTCGCCCAACTACAAGCTGCTGGATTTCTCCTTCGCCCAGATCAGGGGCCCGTTGGCAGGGATGACCGCCCGCGACCCCCTGGACCGCGATAGCCTGAAGGTAGTACTGGTGGACGTCGACGACGAGAGCTGGCGGCTGATTCCCTACTCCTGGCCCTACCCCCGGGACGCCGTTTGGGCGCGGGTGGTGCGCAACCTGACGGACGCCGGGGCCCGGGTGATCGCCTTTGATATGGAGTTTGACAGCCCCGACAAGAAATCCAATGACTTGGAAGAGCTGAACCGGCAGGGGTACGACATCAAATTTCGCCACGGAGACGACGTATTGGCCGACGCTATGCGATACGCCCACTCCAAAGGTACCGCCATCGTCTTGGCCGCCAAACTGGTCAGCGAACCCACCCGGATGCCGCCGGAGTATATCATGAGGCCGGTAGAGCGGATCATGGCCGCTGGTCCGCAAACCGGTCTAATCAACGAGCTCAAGGACTTCGACGGTTCCACCCGGAAGTATGCCCTGTTCTATGAAATGAATCATGAACCGGGGATCTGGTATTTATCCCTGGGCCTGAAGGCCCTCAAGGAATACTGGCAACTGCCGGACTCCACCCTCCCAACAGTGAATCTGGCGGACCGCGAAATAACTTACGGCCCGGCCACTTTCAAGATCTACGGGCGGTCAGCCAGTTTTCTGATCAATTATTACGGCCCCCCTTCCGGCACATCGCTGCCTGGTCAGCCGGCCTGGAAGACGTTCGACCGCTATCCCCTGTCAAATATTCTGGACGATGCCGAGTTCGACCTGCGCTACATGGAAGAAGATTCCGACTGGATGGACTTCTTCAAACTGGACGGTGACCTGTACGGCTTTGTGGGAGAGAGTCCGTTCCTGAACAAAATCGTACTGATCGGTGTTTCCGTGAATGTGCTCCTGGACGTCAAAGAAACACCTTATTACAATTATGCCGGTATCCAGCAGCTCATGCCCGGAGTGGAATTCCATGCCAATGCCGTGCAGGCGGTCCTGGATCGGAACTTCATCAGGGTGGCTGGTGGGACCATAGAGCTGACCCCCATGTCCCTCGCCACCAACCTGATCATCATCGTGATCCTGGCGCTGATCACCTTCCTGCTGATCCTCCGACTATCGCCGGTACTGGGGGGCGGGGTCGTAATAGCCCAGATCCTGATCTTTGTGGATGTGTCTTTAGGCTTTTTCACCGCCGACTTTTTCTGGCTGCCCAAACTGGTGGGTGTAATGCTGCTGCCTCGGGTGCTGGTGGAATCGCTGGCCGAGTGGTTCCTGATCGGCACCCCGGAGATTGGCGGTTCGCTATACGTGCCGGTGGTGGCGGGGATCGCCTCGATCATCCTGACATACGGCTCAAACGTGATTTACCGTTTCATCCTGGAGCAGCGTGACAAGCATTTCCTGAAGGATACTTTTGGCACCTACATTTCGCCGGAACTCATCGACCAGATGTATGAGGAAAAGCAGATGCCCTCCCTGGGAGGCGAGTCGGGCATTCGGACCGCCTACTTCACCGATATCGCCAGCTTTTCCGCGTTTTCCGAGGTGCTCAGCGCCAGCAAGCTGGTGGAACTGCTCAATGAGTACCTCACCGCCATGACCGATATCCTGCTGGAGTACGACGGCACCCTGGACAAATATGAAGGCGACGCCATCGTAGCGTTCTTTGGCGCCCCCATCTTTTTCGAAGACCACGCCCACCGGGCCGGTGTGGTGGCCATCAAAATGCAGGAGGCGCTGGGCCAACTGCGACAGACCTGGGCTGAACAGGGGGACAAGTGGCCCGAGGTGGTTTCACAAATGCGCATGCGGATCGGGATTAACACCGGCGATATCGTCACCGGCAACATGGGCAGCCGCACCCGGATGAACTACACCATGATGGGCGATGTGGTCAATACCGCCGCCCGGCTGGAAGCCTCGGCCAAGCAGTACGGCATCTATATCCAAACCACCATGCCCACCCTGGAGATGGCCGGTCCCGACAAGTTCGAATGGCGCCAGATCGATAAGGTGCGGGTAATGGGCAAGACCGAGTCGGTGGAGGCGGTGGAGATAATGGCCTTGAAGGGTGAACTGCCGGATGAACTGCTGCGCCTCAAAGACATTTTTCATGCCGGCCTGGAACTTTATCGGGGGCAAGAGTGGGATGCCGCCACCGCCAAATTCCAGGAGTCGGACGCGCTGGAGGAAGTATTTCCCAAACGGCCTACCACACCCAGCAAGGTCTACATTGACAGATGCGAGCATTTCAAGGCCAACCCGCCCGGGGACGATTGGGACGGCGTCTGGGTCCTGACTTCGAAATAGCGCTACTGCAACTCCGCAACCAGCTGCACTCCCCCGAATATCGGCCTAATTTCCAGCATGACTGAAAAACCCACCGAGCGCGGCCGAATCCTGTGGGTTGACGATGAGATCGACCTCTTAAGGCCCCATATTCTGTTCCTCGAAGAGCACGGATACGAGTTGACACCGGTACATTCCGGCCCGGATGCGCTGGCAGCGGTTGAAAGCAGCGAATTCCAGCTGGTACTGCTGGATGAGATGATGGACGGTATGGACGGCTTAAGCACCCTCCAGCGGATCAAAGCGGTTAATCCGGCCTTGCCGATCATTATGATTACCAAGAATGAAGAAGAATGGCTGATGAATGAGGCCATTGCCGCTAACATCGCCGGCTATCTCACCAAACCGGTCAACCCCAGCCAGATTTTCATGGCCTGCAAGTCCACCCTGGAGCGCACCCGTATTCGCAGCGATAAGACGGCCAGCCGCTACCTGGAGATATTCCAGGAGCTGAGTGCTCGCGTGGACAGCGCCCGGACACTGCCGGAATGGATCGAGATATTCCAGGAGCTTACCGATTGGGACGTGGAGTTCGACCAGCACCGGGACCTGGGGTTAGGGCAGTTGCTGGCCGACCAGCACCTGTCGGCCAACCAGCGTTTCGGGCAGCTGGTAGCCTCCAAATACAGGGAATGGCTGACGCAGGAGCAGGGACCGGTGTTCTCTCACCGGGTGCTGGATACTTTCGTTGCTCCCCGGCTGCGTTCCGGCCAGCGAGTAACCCTGATAGTACTGGACTGCCTGCGCCTGGATCAGTGGAAAGCCATGCGGCCTCTCCTGCAAGACCGGTTTCAGATCGAGGAGGATGTGCACCTGTCCATCTTGCCTACAGCCACACCCTTTTCCCGGAACGCCATCTTCAGCGGACTGCTGCTGGACGAACTAAAACGGCAGAACGCCGGCATCTGGGATGAAATGTGGCGGAGCGAAACCAGCCAGAACCAATTTGAGTACCGGTTCCTTCAGGCTTACCTGAAACGCAACGGGCTGGGCGACACCCGGACCAAATATTTCAAGGTGATTACCGCCGATGATGGCCAACGGCTGCTGGCCCGCCTGAACGAATATCAGGATACCCAGCTCCTGGCGCTGGTGGTGAACTTCGTGGACTTGCTGGCTCACCACCGTTCGGAAAGTGACGTGATCAAGGAGATCCTGCCCGATGAATCGGGCTACCGGGCTACTATCTGTTCCTGGCTGGAGAAATCGTGGCTGCGTGAGGCGCTGGAGATTATCGCCGAATGGGATGATATGCTGATCGTGCTCACCAGCGACCACGGCAGTATCCAGGTGGACAAGCCGGCCCGCATCCTGGGGGACCGCCAGACTTCTTCAGGGGTGCGTTTCAAGTACGGCCGCAACTTAAGCAGTCCGGAGAAGAGCGGCCTGACAATCAAAAAACCCGCGGAATACCACCTGCCGGCTGAAGATGTTACCACCAACTTCATTATTGCCCGGGATCGCAACTTCTTTGTCTTTCCCACTGATTATCACCGGTACGTGAAGCGTTTCGAAGGCAGTTTCCAGCACGGGGGCATCTCCTTGGAAGAGATGATTGTACCGGTGGCCACCCTGCGGCCTAGACGCGCTTAGGCTATGTGGGCGGGAACCCGAACCGGCAGTCCCGGTGAAACCCGGGAAGCGGGCGCTCTGTTCGTGGCGCACCTGCCGCCGGGTGCGGTGGTGGCCCTGCATGGCGAGGTCGGCAGTGGCAAGACCACTTTCGTAAAAGGAATGGCCGCCGGGCTGGGACTGAAAGACCCGGTTTCCTCCCCCACCTTCGCCCTAATCCATGAATACGGCGCTCCGGCCCAGCTGTATCACATGGATTGCTATCGGGAACACTCCCTGGCGCGCTGGCAATCCTTGGGGCTGTCGGAGTACTTTAGCCAGGCCCGAACCGTGGTGGAATGGGCCGAAATCATTGCTCCCCTCCTGCCGGATGACGCTGTTCACCTGTACTTTACGCACGGGGACGGGAATGAGGAACGGCGGATCGAGGTGCGAGCTTGACCCTGCTGGCCATAGAGACGGCTTATGATGTCTGTGGCGCCGCCCTGGTGAGCACGGACCAGGAAGTACTCGGTCTGGAGGAGCAGGTGGCGCCCCGCAGGCATAACGAGCTGCTGGCCCCGGCAGTGGAGCGGCTACTTGGGACCGCTGGATTGCAGTGGGGTGACCTCACGGGCATCGCGGTTTCGGCCGGACCAGGTTCCTACAGCGGGTTACGGATCGGCCTGAGCTATGCCAAGGGGGCGGCCTGGGGGGCGGGACTACCGGTCTATCCGGTACCCACACTGGCCAGCCTGCTGTTGGACAGCCCGCTGCTGCCGCCGCACTGGATTGCCGCCTGGTCCCACCGGGAGCAAGTATACGCTCAACTGCGTGAAGGTGAGGCTGAATTCGGCGCGATTGATTGCCTGGACTGGCCGACCTTCGCCCAACGGGCCGCCGGAGAAACGATAGCCGGGTACCTTTTGGAACGGTTCCTGCCCGCGGCTGGAATTACTTACGTCCAGACCTGTCCATCGGCCGCCAAAGTAGGTAAATTCGTCCTGGCTCACAACCTGCGACCCACATCCGACTTGGACAATCTGGTGCCGGATTACCATCACGAACTTCAATCTCACAGCTAAGTAATGCTCATTCGTAAAGCCCAGGTAGAGGACATCAGCCAACTGCTGGATATCGAGCATTACTGCTATGATAATCCTTGGCCCCGGGAGGCGTTCGAAGAGGAGATTGGTAACGGCGACCTGGGTATCGGTCTGGTGGCCGAGGATGAAGGAATAATCGTGGGCTTCCTGACCGGCATGGCTATGGCCCAGGAACTGCATCTGCATAATATTGCAGTACACCCTGACTACCAAGGCCGGGGGATCGGGCGAGGGCTGATGGAAGCGGTGGACGCCTACTGCCGCGAAGGGAATTTTAAGCGCATTACTTTGGAAGTGCGCCAGGACAACGACATTGCCCGTAAACTTTACCTGAGCCTGGGCTTCGAGGCGGTGGGCACCCGGAAGGACTTCTACAGTCCCGGGCAGGACGCTTCTTTATACACCAAGGAACTTACCGCGGGATAAATGACGGCCTGGTTTCGCCGCAGCAAGCAGAAGATCCTCTCCACCGAGCGCAAGGATCTAGCCAGCGACTTATGGAGCAAATGCCCCAGTTGCGGGGAATATATCTACCGCCAGGAGTTGGAACGGGCTCAGTTCGTCTGCCCCACCTGCGCCCACCATTTCCCTATTCGCTGCCGTAAATATATCGACCTGCTGCTGGACGGCCCCGAGAGCATCACCGAGCTCAACCCTGATTTGACATCGGTGGATTCCCTGGATTTCAAAGCCCGCAAGCAGTATAAGGACCAGCTGATCGCCGCCAGAGAAAAAACCGGGTTGAATGAGGCGGTGGTCACTGTTTCGGCCACCATCGAGGGCTACCCGCTGGTGCTGGCAGTGATGGATTTTTCGTTTATCGGCGGCAGCATGGGCTCTGCGGTGGGGGAAAAGATTTCGCGCGCCATCGATTACGCCCGGGAGCACCGCTATGCTTTGGCGATCATCTCCTCTTCAGGCGGCGCCCGGATGCAGGAGGGGGCGCTGAGCCTGATGCAGATGGCCAAGTCTAGTGCCAAGTTGAGCTTGTTTTCTCAGTCCGGGGGACTTTATATCTCGATCCTCACCGATCCCACTACCGGGGGGGTCACCGCCAGTTTCGCCATGCTGGGCGACATCATCCTGGCCGAGCCGGGCGCCCTGATCGGTTTCGCCGGAGCCCGAGTGATCAAGCAGACCATCGGGGAGGATTTGCCTGAAGGGTTCCAGCGGGCGGAATTTCTGCTGGAAAAGGGTTTTGTGGACCACATAGTGCCCCGTAGCGAAATGAAGGCCACCCTGGCCCAGCTGATCGGTTTTTTCGGCTATGAGCGCGCCACTGATACTGATAAGTAACGACGACGGCATCCAGTCGCCGGGCCTGCGGGCGCTGTGTGAGGCGCTGCAGCCATTGGGCCGGGTGGTGGTCATGGCCCCGCAAGTGGAGCGCAGCGCCGTGGGACATGCCATCACTATATCCGACCCCTTGCGGGTGGCCGAGGTGGACCTGAAGCTGGACGGGGTGACGGCCTACGCCTGTTCGGGAACCCCGGCGGACTGCGTTAAACTGGCCGTACTGGCGATCTTGCCCCAGCCCCCCGACTTGGTGGTGTCGGGCATTAACCACGGCAGTAACACCGGAGTGAATGTTATTTATTCGGGCACGGTCTCGGCGGCCACGGAAGGGGCCATACTGGGGATACCCAGCCTGGCGGTTTCGTTGGATTGCCGGGAGTGTGGCGATCTGGAACCGGCCAAGATTATCGCCCAACGGATTGCCACCCGCCTGCTGGAAACCGGTCTGCCCACCGGTACGCTCTTGAACGTGAACATCCCCGACTTACCCAGCGATCAGTTGCCACCGGGCTGGCAGGAAGGCCGTGGCTATGACTTGACTGTCCACGGGAAAGCCGACTGGCAGGACCATTTCGACCGGCGGGTTGACCCCCAGAACCGGGTTTATTACTGGCTGACGGGCCGCCGGCGGGAAATCGAGGAAGAGAGCAATACCGACGAGGAAGCCCTCAAAGCTGGGCGGGTGAGCATTACCCCCTTACACTTCGATCTCACCGACCACCGGGCTTGCGCAGCCCTGGCTGACTGGGAGCTGTTCAAACCGGCATGACCGCTCGCCAGACAGTGGCCATCCTGGATTTTGGCTCCCAGTACACCAAAGTCATCGCCCGGCGCGTGCGGGAGCAACAAGTCTATTCCGAAATCATGGCGCACAGCACCAGTGCCTCCGATCTGGCCGCCGGCCACATCGCCGCCATAATTCTTTCCGGTGGTCCCGCCTCGGTATTCGGCGACCGGGCCCCGCAGTTGGACCCGGCTGTCCTGGACTTAGGCAAACCGATCCTGGGCATCTGTTACGGGCTGCATACGCTGCTGCATCTCACCGGAGGCCAGGTGGTCTCCCAGGGGACCCGGGAGTACGGGCCGGCCCAACTGCACCTGGAGTCGCCCGACGGGCTGTTCCAGGGCTTGCCGGCCAGCATTCCGGTGTGGATGAGCCATGGCGACCGGGTCGAGGATATATCCGAAAATTGGGAAGTGACGGGCCGGTCGGACAATGGTGTGATCGCGGCCGTCAAACACCGGGAGCAACCATATTATGGCACCCAGTTCCACCCGGAAGTGCAGCACACGCCGGACGGGGGCCAAATCCTGGCAAATTTCCTGTTCGATATCGCCGGCTGCCGCCGGGAGTGGAATGCCGCCCGTCAGGTGGCGGACATTTCCAGCGGGGTGCGCGACGCAGTGGGTGGCGACCGGGTGCTATGCGCCTTATCCGGCGGTGTTGACAGCAGCGTGGTAGCCACCCTGCTCACCCGGGTGCTGGGCGACCAGGTGGTCTGCGTTTTTATCGATCACGGTCTGCTGCGCCTGGACGAGGCTAAACAGGTGATGGGTTACCTGGAGGGGGACCTGGGCCTGAACGTGCGGCTCCATGACTACGGCGACCGGTTTCTGGCGGCCTTGAAAGGGGTGCGGGAGCCGGAAAAAAAGCGTAAGATTATCGGCCGGGAGTTCATCCGGGCCTTTGAGGAGGTGGCCACTGGGCTGGGGCCGGTCAAGTATCTGGCTCAAGGCACCTTGTATCCCGACGTGATCGAGTCCGGGGAGGGACTGGGCGACACCCAGGTAATCAAGTCACATCACAACGTGGGCGGCCTGCCAAAGAAAATGAATTTTGAATTGTTGGAACCGGTGCGGGAGCTGTTCAAGGACGAGGTGCGAAATTTGGGGCGCGAGCTGGGCATGCCCGAAGAGATCATCGGCCGCCACCCGTTCCCCGGCCCGGGACTGGCGGTGCGCATCCTGGGAAAGGTTACCCGTGAACGGCTGGATATGCTCCAGCAGGCGGACCACATTTACTTAGAAATATTGCGTGAGAGCGGCCAGTATGACCTCATCTGGCAGGCCTTCGCCGTGCTGGTACCGGTGAAAACCGTGGGAGTGATGGGTGATTTGCGCACCTACGATTACCTGCTGGCGCTCCGGGCGGTGACCAGCACCGACGGCATGACCGCCGATTGGTACCGGATGCCGCCGGAAGTGCTAAGCCGCTGCTCCAACCGGATCATCAACGAGGTGCGCGGGATCAACCGGGTGGTCTATGATATTACCTCCAAGCCGCCGGGCACCATCGAATGGGAGTAAGCTAATCGAAAGGCCGGTTAGATGTGCGGCATAGTGGGTTACCTGGGCCGGCGCCCGGCCGTTGAGGTACTGCTCAAGGGCCTGCATCGGTTGGAATACCGGGGCTACGATTCCGCCGGTATCACCCTCTTGAACGGGGGTGTCTTGCAGACCACCAAGAAAAAAGGCAAGGTCAAGGCGCTGGAACAGGCCCTCCCCCCGGGGGGCGGCCAGACCATCGGGTTGGGGCATACCCGCTGGGCTACCCATGGCGAACCCAGCGACGTCAACGCCCATCCCCACCTGGACAGCAGCGGCCGCATCGCCCTGGTGCATAACGGCATTATCGAGAACCATACCGCTTTGCGGCAGTTCCTGCTGGATCAGGGGCGCACGCTGAACTCCGCGACCGACACCGCGGTGCTGGTTGAATACATAAGCTATGTGCTGGATACAAACGACGTCACCTTCCCCGAGGCGGTGCGGCTGGCGTTGACCAGGGTGGTGGGAGCTTACGGTGTGGCGGCTTTATGTTTAGATAATCCCGAGGAAATGGTAGCCGCCCGGCTGGGCAGTCCCCTGTTATTGGGGGTTGGCGAGGGCGAGATGCTGGTGGCCTCCGATGCCTCCCCGATTATCGAATACACCCGTAATGTGGTCTATTTGGCCGACGGTGAACTGGCGGTAATCAGCCGGGAATCCTATGACGTGCGAGACATCCAGCAGAACCTACCGGTGGCAAAAATTGAGCAGCAGGTCGACCTGACGCTGGAACAGATCGAGAAGGGTGGCTATCCCCACTTCATGCTCAAGGAGATCATGGAGCAGGTGGACACTATCCCCGACGCCTTGCGGGGCCGGGTCGATTTTGCCAATGACCGGGTGGTGTTGGGCGGCCTGGCGGATTGGGAAAGCCGGCTACTCGGCTCCGACCGGATCTACATCACCGCCTGCGGCACCAGTTGGCACGCCGGTCTCATCGGCGGCTATATGTTGGAGGAGCTGGTGGGTATCCCGGTGAAGGTGGACTACGCCAGCGAGTTTCGTTACCGTCCATCGCTGGTGGGTCCCGGCACTACCCTGATCGCAGTCAGCCAATCGGGAGAGACAGCCGATACCATGGCGGCGGTGAAAAAGGCCCACGATCAGGGGGCCCTGACGCTGGGGATCGTGAACGTGGTGGGTAGCAGTATCGCCCGAGAGACCGACTGCGGGGTGTTTATTCATGCCGGCCCCGAAATTGGGGTAGCCTCCACCAAGGCTTTCACCTCCCAAACCACCCTGTTTCTGCTGATCGGTCTGCTACTGGCCCTGAAGGCGGACCGGTCCAAGGAGCTGGTGGCGGCTATACTGGGCAGCCTGGCCCATATCGGGGATCAGGTGGCAACCGTACTGAACCAATCCGCCGCTATCCTGGAGCTGGCCCGGAAATACCAGGACAGCCGGAATTTTCTCTACCTGGGTAGGGGATTGCATTTCCCCATCGCCCTGGAGGGGGCGCTCAAGCTCAAGGAGATTTCCTACATCCACGCCGAGGGCTATCCGGCGGCGGAAATGAAGCACGGGCCTATCGCCCTGATCGACGAGAATATGCCGGTGGTGGTGCTGGCCTTAAAGGGCGGCACCTACGAGAAAATCCTGGCCAATATGCAGGAGATTCGGGCCCGCCGGGGACGGATCATCGCAGTGGCGAACGAGCCCGATCCCGAATTGGAACGGCTGGCGGAGCATATTATTTACGTGCCCCGGGTGCATCGCCTGGTGCAGCCATTGCTCACGGTAATTCCCTTGCAGTTGCTGGCCTATCACATCGCCGTGCTGCGCGATTGCCATGTGGACCAGCCCCGGAACCTGGCTAAAAGCGTCACGGTAGAATAACTTTCGCCCGGTAGTGCCGTCCAGTTTGAAGAGCAATTGGTTCGATTTCAGCGCCTTAGTGGGCGCACCCGGTCTACGGTTGCTGCTCAGCCGCCGGGATGACCAAAACGGCAGGCAACCACTGGTTGAGCATAGGGAGGCCCTGGGGCGGGAGTTGGGCTTTTCCCGTGGCGACCTGGCGGTACCACACCAGGTACACGGCACCCAGGTGGATTGGGCCGGCGAGGGGCGGGTCTACCCGGACACCGATGGCCTGCTGGCTGCCAATCCCGGACCGGTGCTGACGCTCCAGGTAGCCGATTGCGCCCCGGTATTTCTGTACCATGCCCCCAGCCGCACCCGGGGGTTGGTGCACGCCGGCTGGCGAGGACTGTCAGGTGGTGTATTGGCGGCGGCGGTGGACCGCTTGCGGGATCGTGCTATTGAGCCGGGGCAGCTCACGGCGGTGATCGGGCCGCTGATAGGGCCGGAATGTTACGAAGTGGGGCCGGAAGTGGCGGCGCAATTCGACAGCCGGTTTCTCACAACCAATCCCGGTGGCAGCTACCAGTTGGACCTGCCGGGCGTGGTGAGGTCCCGGCTGGAAGAGGTAGGAATTTTGGCGGATAAAATCATTACCACCGGGATCTGCACCAGGTGTGACCCCCGTTGTCACAGTTACCGCCGGGACGGCCGGCGGGCGGGGCGGATGGTCGCTTTCTTCTATGCACAAGGTTAAGGCGTCGAAATGGACATTATACCCACGGTGATTCTGGGCATTCTGCAGGGCATCACCGAGTTCCTGCCCGTGAGCAGCTCCGCCCACCTGGTAATCGGCCAGGAGTTGTTGGGAGTCCAGCAACCCGGCCTGCTGATGGAGGTGGCCCTGCACCTGGGTACCTTGCTGAGCGTGGTGGTCTACTTTCGCCATGACCTGCTGAGACTGATACGAGGATCGCTGCTGGCCGGCCGGACCGGTGCGGCGGTGCGGCTGGAGGTAGGCTACCTGGCGCTGGCTACTCTGCCGGCGGTGGTGGTGGCCTTAACGTTGGCGGACCAGTTGTCGGCGGCCTTCGAAAATATTGCCCTGGTGGGAGCCATGCTGTTGGTGACCTCCGTAGTGCTGGCCAGCAGCCGGTTTGCTCATTTCCGGGAGGGCGCGCGAATGACCTGGCTGGTGGCGTTGATGATCGGTTGCGCCCAGGCGGTGGCCATCCTGCCGGGAATCTCCCGGTCGGGCCTCACCATCGTGGCCGGGCTATGGCTGGGTCTGGGCGGCGGGGCCGCGGCGCGCTTCTCGTTCCTGCTGGCAGTGCCCGCTATTTTGGGAGCTGGTCTGCTGCAAGGCCTGGAGGTGGCCCAAAGCGGAATTATGCCCACAGCGGGATTGGCACTTGGTCTGGTGGTGGCCGCGGTGACCGGTTATGCCGTGATCGCCTGGCTGTTGGATATTATCCGCAAAAGGCGACTGTACCTTTTTGCCGGTTATACCATGCTGCTTGGCCTGATGGTTATTTTCAGGTTGTGATCCGGCAGTTGCCGGTAAATTCCTAGCAATGGTGGATGTGCGAAAGCCGTTTTAAAAGTATGGAGCAAATTGAATGGGTCCGGTAGGCATAGGGTTCAGTGTTTACTTGTTGATTATCCTGGCGGTAGGGCTGGCCACGGCCCGCATGAACAAAACCCTGCCCGATTTCCTGCTGGCCGGCCGTCGCCTGGGACCATGGGTGGTGGCCTTCTCGGAACGGGCCTCCGGAGAGAGTGGCTGGATGTTGCTGGGGCTCACCGGCCTGGCCTACGCCACCGGTCTGGGCGATCCGAGCGGGAACAAGCTGGAACCAGCGCTGTGGACCGGGTTGGGTGGAGTGGCCGGCATAACCGTCTCCTGGTACTTAGTGGCCCAGCGGCTGCGCACCGAGAGTGAGCGCTTGGGGGCCCTGACCTTGCCGCGCTTCCTGGAGCTGCGTTTCAGGGAGCACGACCCCACTATCCGGCTGGTAGCCACCGCCATCATAGCATTCAGCTTCACCTTTTATATCGCCGCTCAATTCGACGCGGCCGGCAAATCACTGGAGCAGACCTTCGGCTGGCCCCATTTTACCGGTGTGCTGGCGGGTGCCGCCATCATTGTGTTTTATACCCTCATGGGGGGCTTTTTTGCCGTGGCCTGGACCGACTTCTTCCAGGGCTGGATCATGCTTCTCGCTCTGGTGTTGCTGCCGTTGGTGGCCTTGGGACAGGTGGGCGGTTTCGGGGGCCTGGCAGAGCGGATCGGCGCCATCGATCCACAATTGCTCACCCCGTCCGGCGGTCGCAGCGGCTGGAACCTGGTTGCCGGGATTGTAGGCGGGTTCGGCGTCGGCCTGGGATATATGGGGCAACCCCACCTGCACATGCGCTACATGAGCATTCGCTCAACGGATGATATACCCACGGCCCGCAGCATCGCCCTGGTGTGGGCGCTACTGTCTTACAGCGGGGCCGTCCTGATGGGTCTGGTTGCCCTGGCATACTTCGGCGGCGGCTATTTCGCCGACCCGGAAATGATGATGCCGGAGCTGGCCCTCTCCATTTTCCCGGCCTGGTTCGCCGGTATCC
>CBDVAP010000048.1:0-18959 GCA_965372015.1 uncultured bacterium
CCCGCCGGGGTAGAGGTGGATCATCCCGGCGGCGAGCTCCCCCCGGCACCCTCCCGGCTCCTGGAAGTTTGGTGGGTCGCCTTTCGTAACGCCTTCATCACCATCGTGGTCCTGGGCACGGCGCTGGTAACCTATCTCTTCTACCTTTCTCGCGATCTACCTTCCATCCGCCAGTTACAGGACTTCAGCCCGGCGGTAGCCACCAAAATAATCTCCCGGGACGGCAAGGTGATCGCCGAGCTGTTTACCCAGCAACGGGTACTGATTCCCTTTACCCAGATGCCTCTGGACGTCCGGCAGGCCCTGATTGCCGTAGAGGATTCCCGGTTCTACGATCACTGGGGGGTAAGCATGCGGGACTTCGCCCGGGCGGTGGTGGTGAACGTGGCCAGCCTGAGCTATGCGGAAGGTTTCAGTTCCATCACCCAGCAGCTGGCCCGCAACCTGTACGATACCATCGGTTTCAAGAAAACCATCACCCGCAAGCTCAAAGAGATGCTTACCGCGATTCAGATCGAGCGCACCTATACCAAGAACGAAGTCATGGAGATGTACCTCAACTCCATCTATTTTGGACATGGGACCTATGGCATCCAGGCTGCCGCCCAGGAGTTTTTCGGTGTCGATGCTCGAGACCTGAACCTGGAGCAGTCGGCCATGCTCATCAGCGTGCTGCCGTCGCCGGCCCGGTTCAGTCCCAAGGCCCATCCGGAACGCGCCTTTCGTCGTCGAAACCTGGTACTGACCGCCATGGTGGATAAGGGCTACCTGGAGGATTACGAATACGAGGGGCTGCGCTTCAAACCGATTGAAGTGAAACGCCTGGAGAGCAATGCCGGCTTTGCGCCTTATTTCACCGAGCATGTCCGGCGCGAGATGGAACTGGAGGATGAACGTCTGGGCATAAATCTGTACCGGGACGGCTTGGAAATCCATACTACCCTCGATTCGCGCATGCAGGCCATCGCCCAGAAGGTGTTCATGGAAGAGATCCTGGACAATCAGCGGGTGCTCAATGAGACTCTTCTCCAGAATGATTCGTTGATCTACACCGTTATCGACACGTTGCTTTTCCCGCTGGATTCAGTGAAGGCTATGATTGAAGGAGATATCCCCATCGACAACCGGCTTAAGGACAAGCTGTTGGTGCAAGGGGCCTTCGTGCTGCTGGAGAATGATACCGGTCACATTCTGGCAATGATCGGCGGCCGGGCCGACTACCCGGACTACTGGAACCGTGCCACCCAGGCCCAACGCCAACCCGGTTCGGTCTTCAAGCCGATTCTATATATGACGGCCATTGATCAGGGATACCCGGTGTCCACCCAGCTGCTGAACCAATCCCTTTCCAGCACGGGCGACGCCCAGCTCGACACCAGTTTTTATGATCCCCGCAATGATGATGGTTCCTCTTCCGGCCTGGTGACCCTGCGGGTGGCCCTGCGCCATTCCATCAATATCATCTCGGCCCGGATGATCCAGGAGTTGGTTACCCCCCGCCAGGTAGTGGAAATGGCCAAGCAATTCCAGCTCACCACCCCCATGCGGGCAGTGCGGGCCATCTCCCTGGGCACCAGCGAGGTCCTGCCGCTGGAAATCACAGCCGCCTATGCGTCGATTGCCAACGGCGGCGTCTGGGTGGAACCGATTGTCGTATCGGAGATCGTGGATCGCCGCGGCAAAGTGTTGCGTGAATTTATACCGGAACGTAAGGAGATTATCAGGGCTGACAAAGCTTACCTGTTGCTGGATCTGATGAAAAGTGTTGTGGACCGGGGCACCGGCGCCCGCACCCGGTGGATGTACCAGTTTAACCGGCCGGCGGCCGGCAAGACCGGGACCACCGACAACTGGAGCGATGCCTGGTTTGTGGGCTTTACGCCCCAACTCTCGGCCGGTGTCTGGATAGGGATGGATGATCCCCAGGTGAGCCTGGGCCAGGACCGCTTTGGTAATGTGGTCGCCTTACCTATCTGGGCCCGGGTCATGCGGGAGATCCACCAGACATTTGACCTGCCGGTGCGGAATTGGGAGCTGCCGAAGGATATTGTGCAGCTGGATATCTGTCTCGTCACAAAGGATCGTCCCACCAAGTTCTGCCCCCGCGAAAAGGAAATATATATACGGGGCACCGAACCACCCGACAGGTGCCAGGTACACACCGGATTCGACAATAAATCCTACGATCCCGACACCGATATATTCCTGAACTGATATCACCGCAGTAATATGCGGCCACCGCGACCGGGCGGCATTAAGTTTAGCGCCGGGTTGGGTCCCTGCCTACAGCCCGGCAGCCATGATCAAATCGGTTATATACTGGTCCTACCAAAAGCGCTGGCTGCTGTTTGCCTTCCTGCTGGGGGCCTTGCTGTTCTATTTGCCGTACCCCGGCGGGCTTACCCCCGAAGGCTATCGCGCCTTGATCATCACCGTCATGGTGGTGATTCTGATCATCTCCGAGGCGGTGCCTTTGCCGGCCACCGGGCTGCTGATCGCTGTGCTGCAAGTGGTATTCGGCCTGGGAGCACCCTCGGCTGTGGCCCAGTCGTATGCCAGTGACGCGGTCTTCTTTATCATGGGCTCCCTGATGCTGGCTGTGGCTATTGTGCGGCAGGGGCTGGACGCTCGCTTGACTCTGGGGATACTGTGGCTGACTGGGAATCGGGTGACCTCCATCATGTGGGGCTTTTTTGTGATCTCGCTGCTACTCACCTCGTTCATGGGCGAGCATACCATTGTGGCCATGTTGCTTCCGGTGGCCATGACCCTGGTGAGAAACACCGGTCTGGAAGATCGCGAAGTGCGAGGGTTGATGAAACTGCTCCTTTTTGCCCTGGCTTACGGCAGCGTGATCGGATCGTTCGGCACACCATCGGGTGGCGCCCGCAATGCCATCATGATCGAGTACCTTGCGGATTCCGGTGTTGCCAGGATGAGCTACCTGCGCTGGATTATTTTCGCCTATCCGGTGCTGCTGATCCAGATTCCCCTGGGGGGTTGGTTACTGATGCGTACGTTTAAGCCGGAGATGAAGTATCTGGACCGGGCGGTGCGCCAGCTAAAAGTGCAGGTGGCTCGTACAGGTAGCTTTTCGCCCCAACAAATCTTGGCTGTGGCTCTGTTCGTCCTTATCTTTCTGGGGTGGATTTTCTTGAGCGATTCCATCGGTATCGGCATAGTGGCCCTGGCCGGTGTGTTTCTCTACCTGGCCACCGGCCTGGTGCAGTGGACCGACCTCAACCAGCGCACCAATTGGGGTGTAGTGCTCCTGTATGCCGGCGCCATCTCGTTGGGGCTGCAGCTCAAGAACACCGGCGCGGCCATGTGGGTAGCCCAGAACTTGGTGCAGTTGGCCGGCGGTCTGGTGGAGCAGTTCGAGGTAGTGCAATATCTGCTGGTGATCGGGATGTCTACCCTGGTGGTAAACATTATGAGCCCCAGCGCCACGGTGGCGGTCCTGGGACCCATGTTCATCAACTTCGGCGGGCATCCGGTGCTGTTGGGGATGGCTACCGCCAGCGCCGCGGCATTCGGCTATATGACGGCAGTGGGTTCGGCCGCCGGTATGATCATCGCCTCCACCGGGATCCTGAAACCGAAGGATTTTCTGCGGGCCGGCTGGCGGTTCACGCTCATGTCCATCACCTGCCTGCTGCTGGCAATCATGTTTTACTGGCCCCTGCTGGTGTAGGGATGATATTATTCAGCAAATACAAGAGGATTGAACCTTGCGCTTCCTGGTAGCAGTCAGCAGCACCATCTATTCCGAGCGCACTCTGCAAATCGGCAGCGGCATAGCCAATGCCTTCTCCGCCGACCTGTCGGTGGTTTACGTAGGTGATCCGCCCAAGGCGCTCGTTCAGGAGGGGGTGGACCTGGCCCGGGACGCCATGCTCAACTGGGAGATCCACCATCCCGGCGTGGATGTGCTCCGCTGGGCCTACCAACGACTACAGGAATATGAGTTCATCGATCCGGCAGCGGAACAGATCGATCCCAGTAACCTGGTAGCCGAGGCCGGCCGGGTCAGGGTGGTGGTACCCCACACTCAGGGGGAGAAAATTCGCCTGATCATGCGTGAAGGTGACCCCGTGGACCAGTTGAAGCAGGAGACCGAGTACCGCGATTACCAGTTGACTATCGTGGGGGGCGGTTCACGCAAGCGCCTTACCCGGCAATTGATCCAGTTCATCGACACCAGCCTGTTGTTTGTCAAGAACTTCGATCCCGAGGGGAAATATGAGCTGCTGCTGTGCGTAGACGATTCCCAGGCCACCCGCCGGGCGATCATCTTCTGCGGCACTGTGGCCCGGCACTTGAATACCCCCGTCAAGCTGGTCACCGCCAGTAAAACCAAGCGCTTCGGCTCCGAATACCGCGCCGCCGCCGAGTGGGCCCGGCGCTACCTGCAGCGCCTTAAGATCCCCCACAGCCAGTATTTCATAACCGGGGACCCGACTACGGTGTTCGTCGAGGAAGCCGGCACCAACCATATCATCATCATGGGTAAGTCCAAGATGCACCCCTTGAAAGCCTGGCTGAAGGGCACCAAACCGGGCGACACGTTGCTAAAGGCCAACTGCCCGGTGATACTGGTGAAGTAATATATTGCCACGTTCAAAAGCAGAACACGCGTTAGCATTATTTAAAGCAGGTCTCTCAGCAGTTCCTGTTTTGGGAGGGCCGATTGCAAGCCTTATCGGTGATTATGTCCCTACTCATACGGAACGTTCTGTCGAAAGGGGAATTGAGCTTCTTCAAAAACGGCTAGAACGTCTGGAAGAGCGGATTGATCCCCAAGCGGTGAATAAAGATGAATTTGCAGAACTTTTTAAGACAGCTTATCTAACTATTGTTCGAACCCACCAGGAAGAGAAACTGCATGCAGCGACCGCGCTGATCGCAAATATTCTATTGAAAGATGGTGATCCACAGAAGCTTAGTTACACAGAGCTCGATCATCATGCCCGCTGTATCGATGCTCTATCCATCGGGGCGATAAAGGTTCTTGGTAATGTTGTGGACATTGTACGTGGATCTACGACTGGAGCCCTAGAGAAACGCTCTTTCAATATCAGTTTTGACCTACTACAACAGCGAATGGTAGATACAGAGCCGTCCTTGCTGATGGGCTTGTTGGCAGAGCTAAATTCTTGGAACCTCGTCCATCTTCCAGGTGCTCCAACAATCCGGACTGCTGACTATAGCAATTACAATATTGAAATTCCTCCTTTGGGCATCGGATTTGTCCTCCACCTTTTAGAGCCCGGTAACCCGAATGATTAGCTTTAATCCACCTAAATTCTTTTTCATGCCTGGTTGAGACGGATCACATACGAAGGTTTGGTCATTAGTGTACTTTGAAATAATTGGTGAAATTGAGAAAGTAGAAGTGATTGCTGTTGGCCGTGCAATTCGTGAACTTCCCCGGCTGAATCGAGTATACGGTAAGGGTAATTGGCGGAAATTGAAAGGTACTGCACAGGTTAAGTTGCCTAGACAAACTCCTGTGAGAGCGGAAATTCACTGGTATGATGCACACGGCATAGGTCGGAAAGAATATAAAATAAAGAGATTAATTGACTAGTTTTGAGAGGAATTTCCTATTATGAAAATGAACTTCGTTATCTGCATCAATAACCAAGGTTATGAAGCCTCTTTAGAGCGGTGGAAGGTCTATCGAACGAAGAAGGATAGACGGGCTGTGGCACTTGATCATACCCGAGTGATCGATGAATCAGGTGACGACTACCTGTACCCCCGCGACTACTTTATGGCCATCGACCTACCGAAACCGTTGGCAGAAGCGATGGCCGCCTCCCGCTGATCTCAATGTAATAGCCCTGTTCGATCAAATGCCCCCCTTGCCCGAGCCGGGTGAGGGGGGCATTACCTCGGTATTGACCCCTACCCGCCGCTCAGCCAGTGGGCGAAGGCTTCGAAGCTGTAATCCCTACCCAGGAAATCGCGCACCAGCTCGGCCGCCGGTTTAGTGCCCCCCGGCTCCAGAATCGTCCGGCGGTAACGGCCGGCCACCTCCTTGTCCATGAGTCCGGCTGCCTTGAACTGGCCGAACATATCCTTGGCGATCACCAACGACCACATGTAGGTGTAGACAATGGCCGAATAGCCGTCCAGGTGGCCTAAGTTGCAGTGCCGGTTGGTGCCCTCAACGTAGTCGAAGGGGCTGTAGCGGTTCATCAGCTCGGCCTGCAGCTCACTGGTGTTCAATCCCTGCGGGTCGCGGTTAAAGAAGTTCAACGATACCGCGGCATAGTACGTCTGGTACTGGGTATTCAGGCCGTTGCCGAAATTGCGGGCGGCGTTCATCTTGGCCACCAGGTCCGCCGGGATCGTTTCGCCGGCCTGGTTCCGGGCAAAGGCTTGCAGGGCGGTCAGGTCCCAGGTCCATTCCTCCAATAGCTGTGAGGGCGCCTCCACAAAGTCCCACTCGGTCTCGATACCCGACTGTGCCACCCAGCGCTGGTTATAGCCGCCCAGGATATGATGCAGCAGGTGCCCGAACTCGTGGAAGAAGGTACCCACCTGGCCGTGGCCCATCAGTCCCGGTGTTCCGTCACCACCGGGGAAGTTGCAGATCAGGGCCGCCTCGGGCGCCTGCCGGCCGGTAACGCCGGGCATGATCTGAAAAGCGGCGGCATGTTGGTACTTGCCTTCCCGCGGATGCATATCCAGGTGGAAGCGCCCTAATAGTTCGTCGCCTCCGTAGACCTCGTAACTCTCGACGCCGGGATGCCAGACCTGGGCCGCCACTAGGCGATAAGTCAGCCCGAACATGCTCCCGGTGAGGGCGAATAGACCATCGCGTACCTTCTCATAAGGAAAGTATTGCCGGGCCTCCTGCGAGTCGAATCTATACTGCTCCCTTTGCACCAGTTCCGCCAGATAGCCCTTTTGCCAATCACCTACAATTATGGAGGCCGGGTCGATCAGTTTCAGGCGCGCCAGTAAGGCGGCGTAGTCGCGCTCGGCGGCTGGAGCGGCCACCGCGCTCACCCGGTCGATGAACTCACTGGCGGCCTGGGCGCTACCGATCATCTTGTCGGCGGTAATAAAGTCGGCGTAGGTCGCAAAGCCCAGCAGGTTGGCCACCTCGTGGCGCCGGGCGATCATCCGGTCCAGCACCTCAATGTTCTGGGGATAGCCTCGGTTACGGAACTCCATATAGAGTTCCAGCCGCCGGGCGTCCGACTGGGCGTAGGTATTGAACGGCAGGTAGTCGGGATATTCGGTAGTGATAGTGATCTTGCCGTCGTCACCGGGTTGGTGGGCTGCAATGTAGTCCGGCGGCAGCCCGGCCAGCTCATCTACCGAATCGAGCTTAATGGACCGCACGTCTTCGCGGATATTCCGGCCGAATTGTTGCCCGATCAGCACCAGCTCCTCCTGCAACTCCTTAATGCGGGTCATGGCCACTGAATCGCGATCGACCCCGGCGCGCTGAAAATCCCGTACGGTGGTCTGGTGGTAATAGCGGGTGGCATCGTCTTCCCCGGATACGTCCACCGCTACCACAGACTCGTAGAGCGGCCGGGACAAACTGATTTCGGTGCCCAGGCTGGAAAAAGCCTGTTCCGCCTCCTCGGCGGCGGCTCGATAGTCAGGATCGGGGTGAACGTTGTGCATCAGGCTGGCCCAGGCCTGGCCCTTATAGAGCACGAATTCCAGGTCATTGAGAGGTTCCAGCATGGTGGCTACTGTCCGCGGGCCGGTGAGCACTTGCAGCGAGTCAAACAGCTCCCGGGCCCGGGCCAGGCCGGCCTGCCATTCCTGATTGTAGCCGGCAACATCGTAAACGGCCGGTTTCTTTAACCAGGCCCCGGGACCGGCGCAAGTCAGAGCAGCCAACGCCAGACCGGCAATCAGGATTCGACGCAGCATGTTTACCTCCGTAGTTCGCCTAAATTGATGAGATTATTTCATTCGGTTCGCAAGTGGGCCCAGTGAAATTACGGTAAAATAGACTATCGTCGTGGGGGAAAGGTTATCCGGGCCGGGACGGATTCACTCTTCAGGACCGGGCCCCCGCAGTAGGGCAGGGGAGACAGCCGCAGTCCGGCGATCAATCCTCGGGGTGCAGGATTACTTCGGTAGTGATGGCGGCCACTTTATTGAGCATGTTGCTCACGGAACAGTATTTCTGATCTGATAGTTTCACCGCCCGCTCCAGCTTCTCCCGGGGCAAATCACGACCCCAAAAATGGTATTCGGCGTGAATCCTGGTGTAGACCCGGGGCTCGGTTTCGGCCCGCTCACCCTTCAGGACGATGCGGAAATCACTCGGCTGAATGCGCATTTTTCGCAGCATCAGCTCCACGTCGATACCGCTGCAGCCCCCCAGGGCCATCAGCACCAGTTCCATGGGCCGGGCGGCGCCGTCCTGGCCCCGGTTTTCCGGTGTGGCGTCCATCACCACCCAATGGTTGGAGGGCCCCTGGGCTAAAAATGTGCTGCCTTCGACGCGGCGTACTTCAACTTCAGTCATTGGTTCTCCACGATAGGTAAGTGATTGAGCAGGTAGTCAGTGTTACACAGAATCGGCTGTGTCTGGGGGCCGATCGCTATCGGCCGACGGCGTCAGAGAAAGCACCTTATACAGGCGCTCCTCCACCGCCCCGGGTAACTGCTCCGGGTCGGAGTGTATCTTCCGGTAGATGTAAACCGTCTGATTGATGCTGTCGAACTCGGCCCGGCAGTCGGGACAGTCATCCAGGTGGCGCTGGACCTCATCGCAGAGTTCCGTGCCCAGGTCCTGGCCCAGTTCTTCGCAGATCGTCCGTTTAAACTCCGGGCTGTGACCGCTCACGACGAGGCTCCTTCCGAGGGATGTAAATGGGCCAACCGGTTACGCAGCTGGATGCGGGCGCGCATCAAGCGGACCTTCACGTTGGCGGGGGTGATCTCCAGCAAGTCGGCCGTTTCCTTGGTGCTCAAGCCTTCCACATCGCGGAGAATAAACACCACCCGTAACGGTTCCGGCACCTTGGCGATGGCCCGGTCCATGGTCTCTCTAAGAAATTCAGTATCTTCCAGGTCCTGAAAATAATTGGACTTGGCCGCTGAAAGTCCGGTCGCCAGTTGTTCGAAATCCTCCGGCGCGATGTCTACGTCCGGAATGCTTCGCAAGCGGCGCAGTTTGCCCAGGGCGATGTTGGCGGCAATTCGGTGGATCCAGGTATAAATAGCGCTACGGCCCTCAAAGGTGTCCAGCTTCTGCATCACTTTCAGGAAAGTCTCCTGCAGGACATCCTCCGCATCCTGCTGGTTTTGAGTCAGGCGCAGGGCCAGGCCGTAAATCCGGCCGGAATATTGCCGCACTAAATCGCTTATGTCCGGAGCTAAATTGCTCACTCAGCGTTGATTTCCTGTCTAAATAGGCGGGCATCATGGCCGTCACCCGGCTGAAGCTACGACTGGGCGGGTACGTTTGAAAGATGGTAATCCAACCGCTCGGTGATCGTCTGCTTGGGGACCGCGCCCACGATCTGGTCCACGAGCTGGCCGTCGCGGATGAACAGCAGGGTGGGAATACCGGTTACCCCGAATTCCGCCGGTTTACGGTTTTCATCGGCGTTCAGTTTGGTCACTTTGGCCCGGCCGTCGTATTCTTTCTCGAGCTCCTCAATGATAGGACCGATCATGCGGCAAGGACCGCACCAGGGCGCCCAGATATCCACCAGGGCCAACCCCTTGTACTGATCGATCTCCTCGTTCCAATTGTCGTCCGTTAAGTGAATAGGCATTGTGTTTCTCCTGTTTAAAGATTGCTGTTTATTCATGCCTTCCTGCTTATTAGACGGATATTTGGACCGTTGGTTACATTCCCGGCCCCCGTCTTGCTCCCCCGCCTGGTGGGACTTAACTTCATTTCGCGGCTCGCCAAGGGGCGGTACCCCCTAACTTTGATTGCACCCGATTACAGGAGTCTCCATGCGTAAGCTGATCTGGTTGGTGGCGGCAATGATAATCCTCTTGCTGCTGGTCCTGTACAGTTTCCCCCGCTTATTGCTCCCGGTCCCGGAGCCGGTGCGTTCCGGGGAGTTGACTCTACCGGGTCTGCGGGCGCCGGTCAAGGTCTATTTCGACCGGTACGCAGTGCCCCATGTGTACGCTGCTGACGAGCACGACCTGTTCTACGCCACCGGTTACTTGATGGCGTCGGAGCGCCTTTTCCAGATGGATATGACCAACCGGGCCACCCAGGGCCGCCTGGCGGAAATGAGTGCCGACCTGCTAGCCAGCGATCGCTACCTGCGCACCTGGGGATTCCACCACATCGGTAAACAGCTGGCCGCCCGCCTGGACCCGGAACTACGCGCTTTACTGGAGGCCTCGTGCGCCGGCATCAACTACTACATCGAGAGCCATCGCGACGAGTTACCGCTGGAGTTTAGACTGGCGGGCTATCAGCCCTTGGAATGGGACCCGACAGTAGTGCTGGGTTTTGGGCGACTCATGGGGCATGAATTAAAGCAATCATGGTTACCGGAATTGGTTTTTGGGCGGGTGCAACGGGCTCTCGGGGAGGAATATGCCCGGGACTTATACCCCTCCTACCCGGATACCAAACCCTTTGTGGTGCCTCCCGGAACCGCCGCCACTTCGCACCTGCTGGAACCGTTGGCGGTCGCCATGACCGAAGTGATCCAGACCTTGGGCGGATCGACGGGCTTTGAGGGGAGCAATAACTGGGTGCTCAGCCCAGAGCGAACCACCTCGGGCCGGCCCTTGCTGGCTAATGATATGCACCTGGGCTTTGGCCAGCCCGGAAAGTGGTACGAAATGCACTTAGTGGGGGGACGCTTCAACATCCGGGGAGTGTTCTTTCCGGGTATTCCCGCGGCGATGTCGGGGCATAACGAGTACATCGCCTGGGGTGCCACCAACATAATGACCGACGATATGGACTTTTACGAGGAAGAGGTCAATCCTGATGATGAGAGCACTTACCGACATCGCAATGAGTGGAAACCTTTCCGGGTGCGACAGGAAATTATTCAGGTGGCCGACGGCTCGCCCGATACCCTGCTGGTGCGCGAGACGGTCCACGGGGTGATCATCAGTGACCTGCACCCGCTCGCCGCTCAGGAAGAGCGGCCCATTGCCCTGCGCTGGGTCGGGCAGGATCTGACCGATGAGGTCCAGGGTTATATTGAATTGAACCTGGCGCGCAACTGGGCTGAATTCAGTGCGGCGGCGGCCAAGTATGCCTTACCGGGGCAGAACATGGTCTACGCCGACATCGACGGCAATATTGGTTGGCGTCCGTTCGTAAAGTTGCCGCTACGCCGGCCCGGTACCGGTTTGTTCGTCATGCCGGGGGCGTCGGGAGAATATGATTGGCAGGGCTTCGTGCCTTTCGAGGAAATGCCTTTCCTTTACAATCCCGCGGCGGGCTACGTGGCCACGGCCAACAACAAAACAATCGGGCCGGAATTTCCATACTTCATCAGCGCTTATTGGATGCCGCCGGCCCGGATCGAACGAATTACCGAATTGCTGGCGGAGCGGGAGCGGCACTCGCTGGAATCCAACCTGTCGATCCAGACGGATGTTCTCTCAGCCCATGCCCGGGAGATGGTGCCCTTCCTCCTGGCCGCCTATGCCGCTACGGATGACCCATCGTCTCCCGAGGTAGCCGCCGCCCTGGAGCGCCTGGCGGACTGGGACTTTGTCATGAGCGTCGGCTCGGTTGAGGCTACCATCTATAGCGCCTGGTTCAGGCACCTGGTGGAAACCATCTACCGGGACGAGTTGGACCGGGCCGGGTCAGAGGTATATAACTCCTATATCAGTATGGCCGGCTTGCTGCCCACTCGCAATATCACCCGGCTGCTGGTGCAGGGCGGCTCCCCGTGGTTTGACGATGTCAACACCCCCGAGGTGGAAGACGCCGACTTGTGCCTGCGTCTGGCCTTCGAGGCTGCATTGGCGGACCTGGATGATACCCTGGGCGGGAGCATGACCGGCTGGCGCTGGGGCCAGGTTCATACCTTGACCCATCGGCACGACCTGGCCAAAGGCGGTTTCCGGGGCCGCTTCCTGGACCGGTGGCTGGGCCTGAACGTGGGCCCGTTCCCCATGCCCGGCGGTAATTTCACCGTCAATCCCGGCAACTACCAACTGAGCACTCCCTACCAGGCTATAGCCGGCGCCAGCGAGCGCAAGGTAATCGACGTGGGGGCCTGGGATAACTCCCTGATAGTGCTGCCCAGCGGCCAGAGCGGACATCCCTTCAGCCCCCATTACAGCGACCAGGCGCAGCTGTTCATGGAGGGCCAATACCGCCGGGTGGACTTCACCCTGGAGGCGGTGTTGGCCGGGGCGGTGGATAGCCTGGTGCTCAAGCCGTAGTTGTTGTGCCGGGGTCGGGCTTGTTCATGTGGGTGGTTATCGTTGCATTGGGGGTATTTGCAACCTGGGCGGTTCGGCGCTTGCGGTTCTGGCAAGCGCGGGAATTGCCTTTTTATCGATCCGGTGAGCTGTTTTGCCTGGCCCATCGCGGCATACCATCCCAGGCGCCGGAGAACACTCTGCCGGCCTTCAGGGAGGCGGTCAAGGCCGGTGTGGACGGCATCGAACTGGATGTGCAGGAAACGGCTGATGGAGTGGTTATAGTGCGCCATGACTTTGACTTGGAACGGACAACCGATGGCCAGGGTTACGTGTGGGAGCGAACCTGGGATGAAATATCCCGGCTGAATGCCGCCCACCGCCGGCCGGAGAGTTACCAGCCCACTGCCGTGCCCCGCCTGGACGAGGCGCTGGCCCTGATACCGGGCGATATGCTGATAAACATCGAGATCAAATCCCGGCACTGGCGGCCCACGGGGATCGAAGCCAAGGTGGTTGAGCTGGTACGCAAACATAATCTGGTCGAACGGGCCCTGATCTCCAGTTTCAACCCTTTTGTGCTCTTGAAGGTGCGCCGCCTGGAGCCCCGGCTGACCCTGGGCCTCAACTGGTGGGATGTGGATGTCCCCTGGCTGCTACGCCAACCGCGCCTGTTGGGTCTGGTGCGGCCCGATTGCCTGCACCCCAGCCTGGCGTTGGTCACCCCTAAGGTGGTGGCCCGGGCTCACCGCCGGGGAGTGCGGGTGAATGTCTGGACAGTGAACAACCGGCCCATGATCGAGTACCTGCGCTCTATCGGGGTGGACGGCATCTTTACCGATTTCCCCGAACTGGTGGCCGAGGTGAATCGGGCGGCCGACCTGGAAGAAATAAAACTGGCGGGCTGATGAGGGTGATTAAACCTACTGCACTGCTGGGCGGTATTTTGGGCCTGTTACTGCTGGCCGGTTGCGGTGGGCGCCGGGAACCTGCCCCGGAGATCGCCAGACCAATTTCGGCCGCCTTGTCCCCACAGGCGCTGCTGGCTCACGCCCAGTACCTGGCGGCTGATTCCCTGGCCGGCCGTCGGGCCGGTACGAAGGGAGAAATGCTGGCCGCCGAATACATCCGGGATACATTTAGCTACTACGGCCTGGAACCTGTGCCGGGGGGGTATTTTCAGCCCTTCAGTTTTCCCGATTTTGTGACGCCGGGTGATGGCAACGCCCTAAAGTTTACCGCCCCGGACCAGTCTTCTCCGGTAACGCTGGTCCCCAATCGCGATTTTCGGCCCCTGGGGATTTCCGCCTCCAAAGCGGTAAGCGGTCCCCTGGTTTTTGTGGGCTACGGTATCCATTCGATCGATCCGGCCTATAACGATTTTGCCGGGGTCAACGTGAGCGGAAAGGTGGTCTTGATGCTCACCGAAACCCCGGCCGGGTCCAGCGCCACCAGTCCGTTTGGTGGGCACCGTGCTCTGTCGGCGAAAGCCCTGGCCGCCCGGATGCGCGGGGCTGTGGCGGTGCTCCTGGTGACCGGACCGGCGGACAACCCCCAGGACCAGCTGCTGCCCCTGCGGCCGAAGCCCGACGGCCTGGATGCCTGGTTGCCCATGGTGCACTTAACGCGCCGGGCGGCGGATACCATGCTGGCGGCCGAGCATCTCACTGTTGCCCAGTTGCAGCAGGAGATCAACCGCAGCCGCCTGCCGTTGAGCCATGTAGTGCCCGGGGTAACGGTGAGCCTCACCACCGATCTGCGCCAGGAGCAAGCCACCTCGCGAAACGTGCTGGCCGTGTTACCGGGCGCGGGACAGCTGGGGCGGCAATGGGTGCTGCTGGGGGCCCATTACGATCACCTGGGACTAGGGGGGCCGGGTTCCGGCTCGGCTGTGCCCGAGATATCCGCCGTACACAATGGTGCCGACGATAACGCCTCGGGGGTGGCCGTCATGTTGGAGGTGGCCCGCTACCTGGCGGAGCATCCCCCGGGTGATGGCGACCGGCGGTCCATCATGTTCCAGGCCTTCGGGGCGGGGGAGCCCGGCCGGTATGGCTCGGCCCACGCCGCGGCAAACCTGCCGGCACCCATGGACGATGTAGTAGCCATGCTTAACCTGGACATGGTGGGCCGCCTGGACAGCGCCGGCCTGCTGCTAACTGGAGCAAATAGCTCGCCCCTGTGGCGGGAGCTTCTTTCGGCCCTGAATCACGCCGGTCTACGCCTGCAATATCGCGACCCCGGCGCCGGTGACCACCAGTCGTACCTGCGGCTGAAGAAGCCGGTGCTGTCCCTATCCACCGGCCGGCACGAACAGTATCACCATCCCGATGACGATGTCCAGCGGCTCAACCCGGAGGGGATGCAGCTGGTGGGGCAATTGGTGGCGCGGATGGTGCAGCGGCTGGCGGTGGTCCCCTTGTAGGGGGGAATTGCAATACGCCCCCACAAAGCATCTAGGCGATCAATTTTGAATACACAATCACCATAATTAGAAAGGGAATAGTATGCAACGGCCGAACCAGATAGTGAATACGGACAGCCTGGAATGGACTGATCATACCAGAAAGGACCGGCTGCTTTTCAGGCGCAAGGCGCTGGCCAGGGCCACCGGTGGGAAGCAGCTGGGCGCCAGCCTGTATGAGGTGCCGCCGGGCGAACGGCTGTTTATTTATCACTACCACTGCGCCAACGAGGAGGCCCTGTATGTGTTGGAAGGCACGGGTGTGGTGAGGCTGCCAGACGGAGAATATCCCATTGGTCAAGGCGACTACCTCTCTTTTCTGCGCGGTCCCGGAGGGGCCCATTTGGTGACCGCCGGTCCCGAGGCACCCTTGCGGCTGTTGGTGGTCTCCACCATGATCGATCCCGAAATCAACGGTTACCCCGACTCGGACAAGGTTGGAGTATTCGCTGGCTCGGCACCTGGCGCCGACCGCTCCCGGCGGACCCTGGACCTGTACCTGCGCACCGATCAGCCAGTGGATTACTGGTACGGTGAGGAGTGAATTGTCAGCCGCTGACTGCGCCGCCCGCAGTGGTGCCCAGCCAGGGAAGCGGGTAACTGTTATTTTATTGGCCTGTACGGTGGGAAGTAACCGGCACCCTTAATTTCCTGCTTCCCAATCCTCACCATGGGGTGCTTTAGGGAATGCATCCCGGTAAGGATTGATATCCCTGACCAGCACCGTGCCGGCTGATGTGCCATCGCTACGCCAGAGTTCAAGGCCCCACATGCCGTCATCGGCCTGGAAGTAGAGCAGGCCGCCAACTGCGAATAGATGGGAAGGATTCGAGCTGCTGGCCGGATAAATATCGCTGACCATGAAAGTCCCCCGTTCAGTGCCGTCGCTACGCCATAGCTCGGTGCCCAGGAGCCCATCATTGGCCTGGAAATAAAGGTTTCCGTCCATCACGGTTAGATACCGGGGATTGGAACTGCCCCAGGGGTTGATGTCCAGCACCATCCGGGTGCCCAATTTGGTGCCGTCACTGATCCACAGCTCCTTCCCATTTGTGCCGTCATCGCTGGTGAAATATAGTATGCCGTTCATTTCCGCGAATGGCGGGATATATTCCCGGTCGACATAAATAATTTCCCGCTCGATGAAAACCACCGAGTCCGGCACCGTCTCCTGTTGAGCATGAAGGGGGCTCAGGGCGATTGTGAACAGAAAGATATAAACCGCTCTATTGCCGAGAATCCGGGCCATGCGGATGTTCCGGAGAACTGGTTGAACTTTATGGTTTGCGCTCATTTTAAAATCCTTCGTTGAGGGGACAGGGTCAATACCGGTCAAATCCAGGTAGGGCAATAACTTATATCCGCACATCCGTTATTGTGCATTCATTTTTTGTTGATCGTCAGCGTTAAGGCGATAGCGCATGATCACCTTGGCCGTCGAAGGCCGCCGGCATTCCTCGAAGCCCAGCTGCTCGAAAACCGCCGGCAGGCCCATGAAACTGGACACCGGCGGCAGGCGACCTTTTCTGGGGAGGGTGGGATAGGCCTCGATCACAGTAGCGCCGTTTTCGCCGGCGTATTCCACTGCGGCGGCAATCAGCCTTGACAGCCCACCCCGGCGGCGGTGCTCACGGGCCACAAAGAGGCAAACGATAGACCAGACGGGTGTGTCGTCGATCGGTTTCAGCACTCGCGAGCGATTGAGGGCAGCAAACCTGGCCCGCGGCGCCACCGAGCACCAGCCCACCGGGTTGCCGTCATCATAGAGCAGGATACCGGGTACTTCGCCGCTCTCTACGATGGTCTGCATGGCTTTCCGGTTACCCTCGCCCTGTTGCTGCTCGAACTGCCCGCGCGTGATGCGCCACCACATGCACCAGCAGCCGCCGTAGGCCCCTTTAGGCCCGAACAGCTGCTCGAAATCACCCCACAGCGCGGGAGTCAGGGGGCGCCAGTGCCATAGTTTATTGGCAGGCATTTGGGATTGCAATTCAGGTAGCCTCCGGGGCTGCCTGGCGGGCCGTCCAGGGGGCCGGTCTGAATGCGCCTGTGAGCCGCAAACGCCACAGTAAAATAGCTGATAGTATCAGGGTGGCCACCAGGGCCGTCAGGCCTGCCTCGAGGCCGAAGACACCGCCAGTCACCCAGTCGGGACCCTCCAGGCCGGCCCGCAGCAGACCCTGTACCTCCACCCCGGAGACGGTCAGTCCCCAGATTCCTCCCAGGGTGGCGTTCCAACTGAAGTGTAACCCGATCACCAGCCACAACCGGCGGGTATACATGTAGGCCAGCGCCAGTAACAGGCCGGCCTCCAAAGCTATGGTGAGTCCGCTAAGAACCGAGGCACCGGGGTTGGTAATATGGAGCAGACCGAATATCAGCGACGAGATCGCTATGGCCAGCCAGCTGCCCAGACCCTCCTCCAAGATGCGGAACAGGATGCCCCGCATGATCAGCTCCTCGAGGAGACCGGCGATCAGGGAAATGGCCACTATTTTCAAAAGGCCCATTGAGAATCCGGCGAAGGAAGCACTATATACGCCGACAGCCGCGAGAAACACCACCTGCACCGTGATCAGCAGGAATCCCAGCGCTACTCCCTGGGCAAGCTCCTTCGTCCAACCGGGGAGAGACAACTCCGTCAGTGGACGTCTCTCGATAAACCGGACGAAAAGGTAATAGGAAAGGTAGATCAGAGCGATACCGGCCAGTGGTCGGTAGACCTTAATGATCAGGAGATCGGCGATACCCAGGTAAGTAAGGAGGGCCTTCTGCCCGAGGTGCAGGGCCAGGGCGGCAGCCAGGAAGAGCATCGCCAGCACCAGCCGCACCAGGAAAAACCGCAGCACTTTCTGGGTCCGGCTGGAAGATGATGGGATTTGACTGGCGGCCATGGGTTGAATTTGGAAGTGGCAGTTTTTATAAATCAAGGGATTTTTGGGCGATCAGCGGGCCCCAGGGCGTAGGCTATATGTGAATAATCTCAATGGGAAACCGGTCCTGAATATTGAGGTCGACTTATTATATTTGAGATCCAGTCGGCGGGAGTCTCATCAGTCCCGAGTGAGCCGGTGTTTTATGACGGTGCCCGGCGCTATTTTTAGGTATGAATAGGACTTGCTTTTCAGTCCAGAATCGAATAAATTATAGCACCGGGAGAGTGATGGGATACAACTCCTATCTGGAGTTGTACTATAGCGCACGAGTTTTACAGGATCAACGCCCGCCGTTGAACCTGTAAGCACAAGCTAAACGGCCGGTGTCTTCATTGTCGGCCGCAAAGGCGAGAACTTGAGCGTATGTCGGACACTATCAACATAAACGATTTTCTCACCCGGGGCAATTCCGCGTTTGGCCAGGCCCAAGCCGCCGCCAACCGGCCCGAACAGGCCGGCGGTAACGGGCGCGAGGACAATGGCCGCACCAACGCCGCTGCAACAGCCCGCAACGCCAGGGCAACCACACCGGCCGTCGTAGTTGATCTCACCGAACCGGCCGCAGCCGCAGCCGAAACCACCGAGGCTCAGCCTACTCGCGCGGCCCTGGGAGCACAAATCGCCCAGGCGGCCAGTACTTTTTTGACCGCTAACGCCACCGACCCGGTTACCGGGCGGAGCAGTGGCGTAGTCGCCATCCCGGTGGGCCTGGAGGAAGGGATAGCACAGGCCGGGGGCTTGCAGGGAGCCCCGTTTACGCCCGGCTTGCAAGCCATTACCACCGATAATGCTTTACCTGTTTCCCGGCTGGCAGGCAGCTTTGAGGGCACCGCACTGGGTGGTGCTCTGGGCGCCCGGCGACCGGCCCCGGCCGCGAACCGGGACACCGGGCCCGGTGTTGGCAATCTACCGACCGCTCCCCGAGCCGCCGCCGGTGCTCAGCAGCAATTCGGTCCCCTGGCCCGAGTACAGGGTCGTTTGACTGATCCCCAGGCCGGCTTTAGTCCCAATACACTCGGTGGGGGGCTTGGCAATTTCACCGCGCCGGGGAATGCAAATCCCACCAACCGGCTAGCTGGTGGAGCAAATCCCGGTGGAACACAGGCGTTCGGCCCTGCCGCCAGAGTGGAGGCCTTCTTCGACCGGGGCAACCAGCTGGGGGGCGCCGGTAACTTGAACGCACCGGCTGCCATCGGCCCGGC
>CBDVAP010000049.1:0-18492 GCA_965372015.1 uncultured bacterium
AGGAGTTGCGCTTCGCCATCCGCGAGGGGGGCCATACCGTGGGCGCCGGCGTCGTGACAAAGGTGGTGGAGTAACTCATAAGGTATTGGTGCTGATATGTCCGGCCAAAAGATTAGAATCAGTTTGAAGGCTTACGACCACATTCTACTGGACAAGTCCAGCGAGAAGATCGTGCGCACGGCCAAGAACACCGGGGCCCTGGTTTCGGGCCCGATACCGTTGCCCACCCAGCGGACTATTTACACTGTGAACCGTTCGCCGCACGTGGACAAGAAATCGCGAGAGCAGTTTCAGACCAAGGTGCACAAACGGATCATCGATATCCATAACTCGACTACCAAAACGGTGGACGCGCTGATGAAGCTCGACCTCCCGGCCGGAGTCGACGTTGAGATCCAGGCCTGATCATGGATGCGATCATTGGCACAAAAGTGGGGATGACCAGGATTTTCGATGAGAACGGCCGCGATCTGCCGGTGACGGTTATCACGGCCGGCCCTTGTACCGTCTGCCAGGTGAAAACCGGCGAAACCGACGGCTACCAGGCGGTGCAGTTGGCTTTCGGCGAGCGAAAAGAGAGCAAAACGTCCCGGCCGCTACAGGGTCACTTCAAGAAGGCGGGGATCCAGCCGGCCCGGGTGCTGCGCGAATTCCGTACCACCGCCGAGCACCAAGTAGGCGACGTGATCACCGTGGAGATATTTCAAGTCGGGGACCGGGTGAAAATAGCCGGTACCACCAAGGGCAAGGGCTTTACCGGGGTGATGAAGCGGCACGGGTTTCACGGCGGCCGGGCCTCCCACGGCAAGAAGGACCAATTGCGGGCCGGGGGGTCCGTGGGCGCCAGTTCCGATCCGTCCCGGGTGTTTCCCGGAATTAAAATGGCCGGCCACAGTGGCGCTGCCCGCCACACGACGCGGAACCTTAAAGTGGTTAAGATATTGCCCGAGTCGAATCAGATTTTAGTGTTGGGAGCCGTACCGGGTCCGCCCAACGGCACAGTATTTGTGACCAGGCTCGCATGAAACTCGACGTTCGCAATTTTGACGGTTCTCCGGCCGGCAAGCAGGTTGACCTGAAGAAGGAAGTATTCGGGATCGAGCCTCACCGGACGGCGATCCACGCGGCCGTAAAAGTCGAGTTGGCCAACCGCCGCCAGGGGACCGCTTCCACCAAGAACCGGGGCGAGGTGCGTGGCAGCGGCGTCAAGCTGTTCCGCCAGAAAGGCACCGGCCGGGCCCGGGTGGGGGATGCCGCCAGTCCGATCCGGACCGGAGGCGGGGTGGCTTTCGGCCCTAAACCGCGCGACTACAGCTTACGAATCAACCGGAAAGTCAAGGCCTTGGCCCGCCGGTCGATGCTGTCGGCTCTGGCCCAGGAGAAGAAGATCGTGGTGGTGGAGCAGTTCGACCTGGAGGCGCCCAAGACCCGGGAGATGCACGCCGCCCTAGAGGCGCTGGGGCTAAAGGGCCAGCGGTTGATGATCCTGGCCGGTGAGCCCAACCGCAACCTGTGGCTTTCCAGCCGGAATTTGCCCGGCGTGCGGGTCAAAGCCGCGGCGGAGGTGTCCACCAACGACTTGTGGTCCAGCGACTACCTGTTGATAGACCGGGAGGGCGTCAAGCAGTTGCAGGCGGCCTTAAGCAAATAATATGACGCTGAAGAATTATATCATCCAAAGACCCCTCCTTACGGAGAAAATGAGTCGTCTGGAGGAGTCGGAGCGGAAGTACGGATTTGTTGTTCATCCCGCTGCCAACAAGCTCGAGATCAAGGCGGCGGTGGAGGCCAAATTCGATGTAACCGTGGAGAAGGTAGCCACCCAGAACCGCCGGGGCAAGACCAAGGGGATGACCATGCGCAGCTCGGGACGGGCCATCCGGACCATTGGGCGGCGCTCCAACTGGAAGCGGGCCATCGTTACCTTAAAAGAGGGCGACAAGATCGATTTCTTTGAGGTGGAGGGCGGCGGCTAACCATGCCTACCAGGCTCATAAAACCCCAGACACCAGGCCAGCGCTTCATGTCGGTATCCACATTCGAGGAACTGACCACCGACGGGCCGGAGAAATCGCTCACCGAGGCCTTGCGCAAAACGGGCGGCCGCAATAACCACGGCCGCATCACCATGCGCCATCGGGGTGGCGGTCATCGGCGGCGTTACCGGATCATCGACTTCAAGCGCAACAAGTACGACATTGCCGGCACCGTGCGCACTATCGAATACGATCCGAACCGCTCCTGCCGCATCGCGCTTATTTTTTACGCTGACGGCGAGAAGCGTTACATTCTGGCGCCGGACGGCTTGAAGGTGCGGGACGAAATTATCGCCTCCCGCAGCCGGACCCCTCTCCGGGCGGGCAATGCCATGCCGCTATCGGAAGTGCCGGCCGGGTTAATGGTGCACAATGTGGAGATGAAGCCTGGTAAGGGCGGACAGCTGGCCCGTAGCGCCGGAGCGGCGGCCCGCATCATGGCCAAGGAGGGTGGAATGGTTTCCCTGAAACTGCCCTCGGGCGAAGTGCGGTTGATACCGGAGTCTTGTATGGCTACCGTGGGAGAAGTGGGGAATAAGAGTCACGAAAACATAAAAATCGGCAAAGCCGGCCGGTCGCGCTGGCTGGGCCGCCGGCCCAAAGTGAGGGGAGTGGCCATGAACCCGGTGGACCATCCCATGGGTGGCGGCGAAGGCCGCTCGTCCGGTGGAAGGCAGCCGGTTTCGCCCACCGGTATCCCTTCCAAGGGGTTCAAGACCAGGAAGAAAAAGCATCCCTCAGACCGTTATATCGTCAAGCGAAGGGCTTAGAAATGCCGCGTTCAGTGAAGAAAGGTCCCTATGTTTCTGAAAAGCTGGTGCTGAAAATAGAAGCGTTGAACCGTTCGAAGAAAAAGATGGTGATCAAAACCTGGGCCCGGCGCTCCACCATCACGCCGGACTTTGTGGGCCACACGTTTGCCGTCCATAACGGCAACAAGTTTATCCCGGTGTTTATCTCAGAGAACATGGTGGGCCACAAGTTGGGTGAGTTTTCACCGACGCGCATTTTTCGCGGCCACCCCGATAGGAAGAAGGGCGCCTAGCGATGGAAAAGATCGCCCGCGCGCGTTTCCTGCATCAATCGCCCCGTAAAATCAACCGGGTACTGCATCTGGTCAGGGGGGAGGACGTGAACCGGGCCTTGAACGTGCTGCATTTCTCGCCCACCAAGGCCTCGGTGTTTGTGGAGAAAACCCTGCGCTCCGCCATCGCCAATATGATGAACGCCCCCGATGCCAAGGAAGTTGACGTGGATAACCTGTACGTCAAGTTGGCGGTAGTCGATGGTGGCGCCACCCTGAAGCGTTGGCGGGCCCGGGCCATGGGTCGTGCCAATCGTATCCTGAAGCGTACCAGCCACCTCACATTAGTGGTGGCCGAAAAGGCCTCCCAAACGAAGGCCGGAGAGTAAATTTTGGGTCAGAAAACACATCCGATCGGTTTCAGGCTAGGGATCAATAAACCGTGGCTGTCCACGTGGTTTGAGACCCGCAACTTCGCAGACAAGCTTAACGAAGACATCACTCTGCGGCGGTACATCAACCATCGCCTGGCCAATGCCGGTATCTCGCGGATTGAGATCAGCCGGACCGCTAAAAAGGTGACACTAACAATTCATACCAGCCGTCCGGGCATCGTAATCGGGCGGGGCGGTGAAGAGGTTGAGCGTCTGCGCAGCGAGATTCGCAAATTGTTGGGGCACGAAGTGCAGCTCAACGTGAGCGAGGTGAAACGGCCGGAACTCGATGCGCGACTGGTAGGCGAGAGCATTGCGCAACAATTACTTAAGAAAATCTCCTTCCGGCGGGCCGCCAAGAAATCGATTCAGGCTACCATGCGGATGGGCGCTGAGGGGATCAGAATCTGTTTGTCGGGCCGTCTGGGCGGTTCGGAGATGAGCCGTACCGAGACCTTCCGCGAAGGCCGGGTGCCGCTGCATACCCTGCGGGCCGATATCGATTATGCCATGGTGGAAGCCAAAACCACCTACGGTACGATCGGTGTAAAAGTTTGGATCTGCAACGGCGAGGTCGCCATCAAACCCTCTGCCGGCAATTGATCATGTTAGCGCCGCGCAAGGTAAAATATCGCAAACCGCACCGGGGCCACCGCCGGGGGATGGCTACCCGCGGGAATCACGTGGCTTTCGGCACATACGGGCTGAAGGCGATGGAGAACGGTTGGATCACCAGCCGCCAGATCGAAGCGGCCCGGGTCGCCATCACCCGCAAGATCCGCAAATTCGGCCGCATGTGGATCCGGATATTTCCGGACAAGGCCATCACTCAAAAACCGGCCGAAACCCGGATGGGTAAAGGCAAGGGCTCGCCCGAATATTGGATTTGCGTGGTCAAACCGGGGCGGATATTATTTGAAGTCGAGGGGGTGGACGAGGAGCTGGCTGCCGAGGCCTTCCGTCTCTGTTCCCATAAGCTACCGGTGAAAACCAGGCTGGTTAAACGGAGGGAGATCTGAGCATGATCACCGAGGAACTCCTCTCCTTATCAATGGATGATTTGCATCAACAGCTCCGGGAAAAACAGGAAGAGCTTACTAATTTTCATTTTCAGCAGGCGCTGCAACAGCTGGAGCATTCTCACCGGATACCTGTGGTCCGCCGGGAAATCGCCCGGATCAAGACCCTCCTGCGGGAATACGAGCTGGGGCGCCGAAAATTGAAGGAAGAAGACATAAATGTCACCGACTGATACCAGTCGCCAGAAGTTGAGCGGGGTGGTGGTCCAGGCCCAGATGGATAAGACCGTCGTGGTGCTGGTCACCCGTAAATACCCTCACCCGGTCTATCGAAAATATGTCACCCGGACAAAAAAATACTACGTTCATGACGAGCAAAATAGCTGTGGTCCCGGAGATGAGGTGATCATTGTGGCCACCCGGCCGTTGAGCCGCACGAAACGTTGGCGGGTGCTGGAAATTATCAAGCAGGCCGCCAAGGTTGTGGACCCGGCATGATCCAGCAGGAATCCAGGTTACGGGTTGCTGACAACACCGGCGCCAAGGAGGTGCTTTGCATCCGGGTGCTGGGTGGCAGTCATCACCGGTATGCCAGCGTCGGGGACCTGATTGTGGTGACCGTCAAATCGGCAATTCCGGGCGGGATGGTCAAGAAGGGCGAGGTTATTCGGGCGGTGGTGGTGCGCACCCGGAAGGAAGTGCGCCGGAAGGACGGGTCCTATATTCGCTTTGACGAGAATGCCGCCGTGTTGCTCAATGCCCAGTCCGAACCGATGGGCACGCGGGTGTTTGGTCCGGTGGCCCGGGAGTTACGCGAGAAGCGCTACATGAAGATCATTTCGCTGGCGCCGGAGGTCATCTGAAGATGAAGGTCAAGAAGGGCGACATGGTGAAGGTGCTCTCCGGCAACAGCCGGGGCAAGAACGGCAAGGTATTAATGGTGCTGCCGGGACGCAACCGGGCCATTGTTGAAGGGGTAAACTTTATCAAGCGCCACACCCGGCCGTCCCAGAGTAACCCCCAGGGCGGGATTGTAGAGCGGGAAGCCGCAGTGCACGTCTCAAATTTGATGGTGATCGTGGGCAACACCCCCTCGCGGGTAGGTTACAAGCGCCTGGAAGACGGCAAGAAGGTACGTTTCTCCAAGAAGACGGGCGAAACCATTAACGAATAGTTGCAGCATGGCTAAGAACGAAACTAAGAAAGAGACGCCGGCAGTGGTGAAGAAGCAGGCTCCCGGCAAGAAGAAAGGCGCCGTCAAGGAAGATGCCGCTGCCAAGGACCAGGCCACAGCGGCCGGTCAGAGCAAGGCCCCGGCAGAGGCCAAAGCGCGGCCCAAAAGCACGAAAAAAGATTATATGCCCAGGCTCAAAGAACAATATTTCCAGAAGGTTCGGCCGGAGTTGATGCAAACCCTGGGTTACGACAATATCTGGCAGGTGCCACAGCTGAATAAGATTGTTATCAACATGGGTCTGGGAAACGCCCGGGAGGACGCCAACATGCTCAAAGGCGCCCTGGATGATATGGCGGTGATCTCGGGTCAGAAGGCCCTGGTGACTTATGCCAAGAAGCCCATTTCCAATTTCAAGATCAGGGCCAAGGACCCGGTGGGCGCCAAGGTGACACTTCGCCGGGACCGCATGTATGAATTCCTGGACCGGCTGCTGAGCCTGGCGATACCCCGGGTCCGGGATTTCCGGGGACTTTCCGAGCGATCCTTCGACGGCCGGGGCAACTACAGTATGGGGGTCACCGAGCAGATCATTTTCCCGGAGATCGACTACGACAAGCTGGATCAGATCAGGGGCATGGATATCACGGTAGTGACAACCGCCGCAACCGACAAGGAAGCCTTTGAGCTGCTGCAAGCGCTCGGGTTTCCATTCCGCTTGCGGCCTGAAACCCAACCAACCACTGAAGGAGCAGAAGCCTAGTGGCCAGAAAAGCATTGATACTGAAGTCGCAGCGGAAGCCCAAATTTTCCACGCGGGCCTATCACCGCTGCAGGAACTGCGGCCGCTCGCGGGCCTACCTGCGGAAGTTCGGCTTGTGCCGAATCTGTTTCCGGGAAATGGCCCTGGCCGGTTTCATTCCCGGCATCACCAAGGCCAGTTGGTAGGAGCGGCAATTATGAGCATGTCAGACCCCATCGCCGATTTATTGACCCGGATTCGCAACGCTCAGCGGGCGGACAAACCCTGGGTTGATATGCCGGCGTCCAATTTAAAGAAACGTATCTGCGTGATCCTCAAAGAGGAACATTTCATTCGCGATTTTATCCTGGTGACCGACCCGGTTCAGGGGAGGATCAGGGTGTTCCTGAACTATGATCATAACAATGAGCCGGTCATTGAGGGGTTGGTCCGGGTGAGCAAGCCGGGCTGCCGGGTATACGCCGGCGCCGGCGACATCCCGCGGGTCCGGGGGGGACTAGGAATCTCCATCCTGACCACCTCCAAAGGGGTGATTTCGAATAAGGTGGCCCGGCGATTGAAAGTGGGCGGCGAAATTTTATGTCAGGTATGGTAGTTAACTAATGTCTCGCATTGGCAAAAAACCGATACCATTGCCCGAAGGCACAAGTTGCGTCATCGACCAGCGCAATATCCGGGTGAAGGGACCCAAGGGTGAGCTGACTTTTACCCATGCCGAGGGCGTGGCTGTGGCTCAGAATGGGGACAGCCTGGAGGTTACCCGCGCTTCGGATCAGAAACAGCACCGCGCTTTACACGGGCTGACCCGGGCCCTGGTAGCCAATATGATTACCGGTGTGAGCAGCGGTTTCAGCAAACAGCTGGACCTGGTGGGCATCGGTTATACGGTAGAGCTGAAGGGTCCCGGCGTGCTGTTAAAACTGGGCTATTCGCACCCGATCCTGTTCCAGGTCCCACCGGGAATCGACCTGGAGGTGACCAACCGCAATACCAGCCTCACCATCAAAGGTATCGACAAGCAGTTGGTGGGTCAGATAGCGGCCAAAATCAGGGCCTTGCGCAAGCCGGAGCCCTATAAAGGCAAGGGTGTGCGCTATTCGGATGAGGTTGTAAGGCGCAAGGCCGGCAAGACAGTCGGCGGAGTAGGGATGTAGTTTCGATGATCAAGTCGCATGAAAAGAAGACCGAGCTGCAAAGACGACGGCGGAGGCGGGTCAAGAAGAAGATGGATCGCTATTCTGGCAAGTTGCGCCTGGTGGTTACCCGCTCCAGCCGGCACATCACCGCCCAGATAGTCGATGACCTGGCGGGCCGTACACTGGTGTCCGCCTCGAGCATCGAGAAAGCCATGGCGGATGAGGTGCGGGCCAGTTCCAGCAAGATGGACCTGGCCGGCCGGATCGGCAAGGAGTTGGGCCGTCGCGCCCAGAAGCAAAAAATAACTGCGGTGGTGTTTGATCGCAACGGTTACCTGTTTCACGGTCGGATAAAGGCCCTGGCTGAGGGCGCACACGAAGGTGGTTTGAAATTTTAAGTAGAATAGATTATGGCAATTAACCCGGCAGAATTAGACCTTAAGGAAGAGAACCTGATCAAGATCAACCGGGTGGCCAAGGTGATCACCGGTGGTCGCAGGTTCAGTTTTAACGCTATTGTCACCGTGGGCGACGGTAAGGGCCACGTAGGGATCGGCTTCGGCAAGGCCAACGAGGTGGCCTCCGCTATCAACAAGGCCAAGGAGAACGCCAAGAAGAATTTGTTCAAGACCTCAGTGATCAACGGCACTATCCCCCATGAGATCATCGCCAAGTTCGGCGCCAGCAAGGTGCTGCTCAAGCCGGCCTCCCCCGGTACCGGCTTGATCGCCGGCGCCGCTATCCGGGCTGTCCTGGAGCAGGCGGGTTATACCGATGTGCTTTCCAAAATCACCGGATCCACCAACGCCCTGAACGTAGTCCGGGCCACCGAGAAAGCTCTGATGTCCTTAAAGGACGCCATCGAGGTGGCGCGCAGGCGGGGAATCACGGTCAAGGAGCTGTTCAACTGATGGCGGCCCAGGCAAAAAGTTTGAAAATCACCCAGGTGAAAAGCGGTATCGGTTATCCCCGCTGGGCCAAGGCCACCCTGAAGGCGCTGGGCATCCGCCGGATGCACCAGACCGTGCAACAGCCGGACAACCCGGCGATCAGGGGGATGGTGGTCCGCATTCGCCACCTGGTGAAGGTGGACGAGGTATGAGCGTGAGGCTGGAACTCAAACCGGCTATGGGCTCCACTCGCCCTTCCAAGCGGCGCGGCCGGGGCCACGCCAGCGGCCTGGGGAAGACGGCCGGCCGGGGCCATAAGGGCTGGCACTCCCGCTCCGGTTCCAAGCGGCTGGCCTGGTACGAAGGGGGACAGATGCCCCTGCAACGCCGGGTGCCTAAGCGAGGCTTCAGCAACGCCCGATTTTTCAAACCGGTGCAGATCGTCAACTTAGAGGCCATCGCCCGGTTGCAGCTGAAGAAGGTGGATCCCGAAATCTTCAAACAGCGCGGCCTGATCAAACACGTCCGAACGCCGGTGAAGGTGCTGGGCAACGGCGAGCTTGAAGCGGCGGTGGAGGTTATGGCCCATAGATTCAGCCGCGCAGCCCGGGAAAAGATTGAAAAGGCCGGCGGCCAGGCGGTAGTGTGCTAGAGAAATTCACCAACAGTTTCAAGATCCCCGAACTGCGGCGGCGGATCGGTTTCACGCTGGGTCTGCTGATTATCTACCGGGTGGGAGCCCACGTGCCAACACCGGGCATTAACGGTGAGGCGCTGGCGTCGGCCATGCAGAACATCGCCAATACCCTGCTGGGGCTGTATGACATGTTCAGCGGCGGCGCCTTCGCCCAGGCCACGGTGTTTGCCCTGGGGATCATGCCCTATATTTCCGCCTCGATCATCATCCAGCTGATGGGGGCGGTGGTACCCTATTTCCAGAGGCTGCAGAAGGAGGGTGAAGAAGGCCGCCGCAAGATCACCCAACTGACCCGCTACGGGACGGTGGCGATTGCCACTGTCCAGGCCTACAGTGTGGCCATCTACCTCCAGGGACTGAGTTCGCCCGCCGGGAACGTTGTGCTGAATCCCGGTGTTGGGTTCCAACTGCTTACCGTGTTAACGCTGGTCACCGGCACCATCTTCGTCATGTGGCTGGGGGAACAGATCACCGAACATGGCATCGGCAACGGCATTTCCCTGATCATCATGGTAGGGATTATCTCGCGGGCGCCGAGTGTGCTGTTCAACGAGATCAACCTGATCAGCCAGGGTTTGCGCCTGATTCTGCTGGACGTGATCCTGTTGGGATTGATGACCCTAATTGTCAGCGCGGTGGTGGCCATCACCCAGGGTACCCGGCGCATCCCGGTGCAATACGCCAAACGGGTGGTGGGCCGCAAGGTTTACGGCGGACAGAGCACCCATATCCCCCTGCGGATCAACACCGCCGGTGTGATGCCCATAATTTTCGCCCAGGCAATCATGTTCATCCCCAGCACGGTGGGCTCGTTCTTCCAGCAGAGTGACTTCGCGCAAGGGGCCCTGAGTCTGTTTTCCATTAACTCCCCGGTTTACTGGCTGATATTCGGTACGATAATTATATTCTTCACCTATTTCTATACTGCCATCGCCTTCAATCCGGTGGAAGTGGCTGATAATATGAAAAAGCAAGGCGGCTTTATCCCCGGTGTACGCCCCGGAAAGAAGACCGCCGAGTACATCGATAACATTTTGACCAGGGTGACCCTGCCCGGTTCCATTTTTCTGGCCATGATCGCAATATTTCCCTATATCCTGATGAAGGCCACCGGGATCAACTACGACCTGGCCAGTTTTTTTGGTGGCACCAGCCTGCTGATCATAGTGGGGGTGGCCCTGGATACGCTGCAGCAGATCGAGACCCATCTGCTGATGCGGCATTATGACGGTTTTTTGAAAGGTGGTCGGATCAGGGGCCGGCGACGCTTCTAAGCACTAGGCGCGTTTTTTGATCCACCTGCGGAGCAATGATGAGATCGCCCGGATTCGGCGGAGCTGCCGGATTGTGGCTGACACCCTGGAAATGGTCGCTAAGCTGATCGAGCCGGGGGTGACAACCCGCCGGTTAGACCAGGAGGCTGAAAAATTCATCCGTAGCGCCGGCGCCGAGCCCGGGTTTAAAGGGTTGTATGGCTATCCGGCCTCGTTGTGCGTGTCTATCGAAGAGGAGGTGGTACACGGCATTCCTGGCGATCGGCGACTGGTTGAAGGCCAGATCGTGAGCCTGGATGTGGGCGCCTTACTGGACGGTTACTACGGCGACCATGCCCGCACTTTTGCCGTAGGCCGAGTGGACGCCGACCGGCAACGCCTGATGACCCGTACCAGGGAATGTTTGAACCTGGGCGTGCAGGCGGCGGTGGTCGGAGCCACGGTGGGGCATATCGGCTATGCTGTGCAACAACATGCCGAGAGCGCCGGCTATGGGGTGGTCCGGGACCTGGTGGGGCACGGCATTGGTACCCGGCTGCATGAAGAGCCCCAGGTACCTAACTTCGGTACCCCCGGCGAAGGACCGGTGCTGCAGGAGGGGATGTGCCTGGCGCTGGAACCGATGATCAATATGGGCACGGAGGAAATATTTACTAAGGACGATGGGTGGACGGTAAAGACCTCGGATGGTCGGCCTTCGGCGCATTTCGAGCACACCATTGTAATCACCGCCCACGGTCCGCAGGTTTTAACAACGTATGATGAATTGAACTAATGGCGAAAGAAAAAGGCATATCGGTCGATGGGACAATTACGAAAACCCTGCCCAACGCCACCTTCCGGGTGCAGTTGGAAAACGGGCATGAAGTGTTGGCCCATGTATCGGGTAAGATGCGAATGCACTTTATCAAGATCCTCCCGGGGGATACGGTGACGGTGGAGCTGTCCCCTTACGACCTGTCCCGGGGGCGGATCGTCTATCGCTACAAATAAGTTTCGGATCAACGAGGTTAGTGATGAAAGTTCGTGCTTCTGTGAAGAAAATCTGCGACAAGTGCAAGGTGATCCGCCGCCGCCGGGTGGTGCGGGTGATCTGCGTGCACGGCCGGCATAAACAGAGGCAGGGATGATGAATCGCGCCCGGCACGCCAGGGAGTATTAGAGAAATATGGCTCGTATTGCAGGGGTCGATCTGCCCCGCAACAAATCAGTGGAATACGCCTTACCCTATATTTACGGGATAGGGCTCACTCAATCGCGCAAAATCCTGGAGACCACCAAAGTGCCGCCGGAGACGCCCGTTACCCAATTGACGGAGCAGCAGGTGGTAGCGATCCGCAACATCATTGCCGATGAACTGAAGGTAGAGGGGGAACTGCGCACCGAGTTGAAGCTGAATATCAAGCGGCTGATGGATATCGGTTCCTACCGCGGTTTGCGGCACCGGCGAGGCCTGCCGGTGCGAGGCCAGCGCACTCATACCAACGCCCGTACCCGCAAGGGCCGCAAGCGTTCGCCCGGTGGACGGAAGACATAAGTTAAAGGAGCAGCTTTGGCAACCAGACCTACAGGACGGAAGAAGAAAAAGAAGGTGGTGGTGGAACCCGAGGGGATCGCCTACGTGAAGTCCAGCTTCAATAATACCAAAATCACCTTGACCAACAAGTATGGCAACGTGATTTCCTGGGCTACCGGTGGTACCAGCGGATTCAAGGGTTCCCGCAAGAGCACCCCTTTCGCAGCCCAGCAGGCGGCCATGAAAGCGGCCAAGGAGGCCATGGACTTAGGGATGGTTTCCGTTGAGGTGCGGGTAAAAGGTCCCGGCGGGGGTCGGGAAGCGGCCATCCGGTCCCTCCAGGTAGCGGGGTTGGAAATTGTGGCCATCAAGGACATTACCCCAATTCCCCATAATGGCTGTCGCCCCCCCAAACGCCGCCGGGTCTAAGGAGGACAATTAAGCGAGATGGCAAGGTACTTAGGACCTAGAAGTAAAATAACCAGGCGGCTGGAATACCCAGTGTTCGAGTCGGCCAAGTTCTCATCGTTGCGCAAGAACTACCCGCCGGGCCAGCACGGTACTGCCCGCCGCCGCAAGGTATCCACTTACGGACTGCAACTGCGGGAGAAGCAGCGCATCAAGCACCTATATGGCGTGTTGGAGCGCCAGTTCCGTAACTATTTCAAGAAGGCCACGGCACAGGCCGGGCCGACTGGTCATAACCTGCTGAGTTTATTGGAGGCTCGTCTGGACAATGTAATTTACCGGCTAGGCTTGGCGCCCACCCGCCGAGCAGCGCGGCAGATTGTGAGTCACAAGCATGTTTTGGTTAACGACCGTACCGTCAATATCGCATCCTATTCGGTGAAGCCGGGCGATGTGATCCGAATCCGTGAGAAGAGCCGTAAGATGGAGCTGGTACACCAGGCCATGCGGCGGGTCACTAGCGATAATCAGCTTCCGTGGCTGGAATTGGATAAGAGCCACATGACCGGGATCTTCAAAGCCTGGCCGCAGCGGGACGAGATTCCTGAGGAAGTCAATGAACAGCTGGTCGTTGAATTATACTCCAAGTAGCATTTTCATAGAGGAAGTCTGAATGACCGATAATAACATTCTGTTTACCCACAAAATTGAGGAGCACGATAAGACCCATGCTACCTTCAAGGTGGAACCGTTGGAGCGTGGCTATGGCATCACCTTAGGCAATGCCATGCGCCGGATTCTGCTCACCGCTATCCCGGGGGCGGCCATCACCTCCATCAAGATTAACGGGGTCCAGCATGAGTTTTCCACTATCGACGGTGTAATTGAGGATGTGGCCGATATTGTTCTGAATCTCAAACAGGTGCGATTTAAGTTAAATGACCTTAAACCCGATCCGGTAACCGTCACGCTCAGCGGGGATGGACCTTTCAAGGCCGGTCAGATCGGCGCGGAGACCGAACAATTCAAGGTGCTAAATCCCAACCTGGAAATTTGCACCTTGAATGGGGCCAACGAAGTTAAAATGGAATTGCGGGTAAGCCGAGGCAAAGGCTATATACCGGCGGACCGGAACAAACTGCCCGATGCTCCCCTGGGGACCCTTTTCCTCGATGCCATCCACAACCCGGTGACCACAGTGACCTTCGAAGTCACGCCAATTCCGGCTTCCAAGGATCAGCAGGAGCGACTGACCCTGGATATCCATACCGACGGATCCACTTCCCCCAAGGACGCGGCGAATTACGCCGCCACCCTGCTGCATGAACTGGCTGATATATTCACTTTCGAGGAATCGACCCGGATCGCCGCAGTGGAGGATAAAATCAACGATCAGGATATCAAGTTGCGTAACCTGCTGAAAAAGAAAATAGACGAGATGGAGCTGTCGGTACGCAGCCACAACTGCCTGCAGGCGGCCGGCATTTCGACTATTTACGAGCTGGTTACCAAGGAGGAGAGCCAGATGCTGAAGTTCAAGAACTTCGGGCGTAAGTCTCTCACGGAGCTGCAGGAGAAACTGGGTGGGATGGGCCTCTTTTTCGGCATGAATATCGACCAGGGCCTGGTGGAAAACTAGGAAGGCGGGTAACATGCGCCATTTGAAAAGGGGGCGGAAGCTCAACCGCAAGGCCAGTCACCGTAAATCACTTTTGCGGAACCTGGCGGCCTCACTGATTATCCATAAGCGGATCCAGACCACTGATGCGAAAGCCAAGGAGTTGCGCACTTTCGTGGAGCCCCTGATCACCTTCGCCAAGCAGGGATCGCTGCACGCGCGCCGACAGGTGATGAAATCTCTCCCCGGAGCTTATGGCCGGCAGGTCACCGATATCCTGTTCAAGGAAGTCGCACCACAGTTTGCCGACCGGCCAGGAGGGTATACCCGTATAATCAAACTAGGTTACCGAAGTAATGACCGTGCTCCGGTATCCCTGGTGGAGCTGGTGGACCTGGCTACGGCGCCCACGGCCAAGGCTAAATCCGAGTCCGAGCCGGAAAAAAAGACTGAGGAGTAGCGGAGCGATCGATCGGCAATCGCTAAAGGTAGTCCTGGTGGCTACCTTTTTCATTTTACAGCCGTTTTTGGCGGCCCAGGAGTTGCCGCCTCTGAGCATCAGGGGGCTGTGGGTCGTCCGCGAGAGTATGGTCAGCCGCGACGAGGTTGACCGCGCCCTGCGCTTCGCCAGCGAAAGTGGTTTCAATCATGTTTTCGTGCAGGTCCGGGGCCGGGGCGACGCCTACTACAACTCCCTGATCGTTCCCCGGAGCGAACGGATTCGTGAGCGTGACTTCGATCCGCTGGCATATGCCGTCTCGCGGGGCCATCAGCTGGGTCTGAACGTACACGCCTGGGTGACCACCTATTTAATCTGGTCCGCCCGTCGGCCGCCGGAGGCCCGGACCCATGTGTACTTTCTGCACCCGGAATGGCTGGAAGTGGATGCTGGCGGACGAGCCCACCGCGATATAGATCTGGCGGCCCCCAGGGACGGCGCCTTTGAAGGAATCTATCTGGCCCCCACCCATCCCGAAGTAAATCACTATCTGCAGGCGGTGTTCACCGAGTTGATCCTGAATTACAACATCGACGGCCTGCATCTGGATTACAGCCGGTACTTTGACTTCGACTACGGCTATAATGAGGAGGGAGTCGGTGTCTTCCGCCGACGCTACGATTTCGATCCCCGCGAATTGCGCAAAGCCCGGTCCAGGGCCCCGAGCGGTGACGGAGGACTATCCGACCAGGCCGAGCTGTGGAACGATTACCGCCGGGAGAAAATCACTAGTCTGGTTACAGCCCTGCATGCCATCATCACGATCAGCGGCAAGGAAGTCCTGCTTACATCGGCGGTTAAACCGGACGCCCGGGTGGCCCGTAACAAGTATTACCAGGACTGGGCCGCCTGGCTGCGCGATGGCATACTGGACTATGCGCTACCAATGAATTACGCCGTGCGGTTGGATGACTACCGGCGCCACCTGGATAGCATTGCCGCCGAGCTGCCGGGACATTACCGGAAAGACATAATCATGGGGGTGGCGGTTTACAATCAATCCCCGGCAGAGGCGGCGCGAAAAATCCGTCAAGCCCGGCAGCGAGGATACGGGGGCATCTGCGTATTCTCCTATGACGCTTTCAAGACCGACCTGTCCCGCATCGACCCCCTGATTAGAATCTTACGACAATGAAAAATGAAAATAGTTGTCCGGGTCCGGTAGGGCTAGGCACCCAGCAGGTTCAGGCCCAGCATCAGCAGGATACCGATGCTCAAGAAGATGAAGGTGCCGATGCGTCGATTTTGATCGTGGAATGCTTCGGGCAGCAAGTCCATGGTGGCCACATAGATGAAAGTCCCCGCCGCCAGGGAATTGGGGATTGATAGATGCGCCTCGGTCAGTACATTCATCAGGGGCAGTGACAAGAGTGCGCCGATGGGCGTTATGCCGGCGAAAACCGCCAGATAAGCCAGGTTCTGCCGGAACGACAGGTCCGACAGCCGGAATACGGTTGCCAGGGAAAAAGCGGCTACACTCTTGTGGCTAACAATTGCCAGGAAGATGATCGGGGCCGAGCCGCTGTGACTGAGGCCGGCGCCCAGGGCCAAACCGGTCATCAGGCTATGGAGGCTGAGCCCGATAAAGGCACTCAAGCTCACTACCTGGTGGCGATGGAGCACTTCCTCGTCGCAGTCCCGATGGCGATGACGGACCACCACCCGCTCTACAAAAAGCATCAGCATAAAACCGGAGAGCAGGGTGAAATTGGTAAGGACGCCGGGATAGACGGTCAACGTTTCGGGTATCAGGTGGAAAAAAGCCGCCCCGAGGAATATGCCTGCCCCGAATGATACGAAGCGATGGAGTTGTCGATCATTCCACTGCCCCAGTAAGGGCGGTAAAGCCCCCAAAACAGCGGCCAGGAAAATGCCGCCTAAGTACAACGAGTAGCCGAAAATATCCATAACACCGGCAAATTACACCTCCCTTGTCAGGGGGCGAAAGCCCCAGCCCTAGTTGTGTTCGCGGTATCTAGGCCCCGAATGCCAGGAACCGGCAGCGGGGGGCCACCCGGCTGAAGGCTAAGCGATCGTTGAGCCGGTTTAGTTTGCGAGCAGTCCCTTTACCCGGGCAAAATCGCCGTCGTTCGGTGCCGGGGATACCCCCAGGATCGCCGCCATCAGATTATAAATGTGAATATTCTCGAAGGGGTCCACTGTCAGGCCGTTCTTGAACGCCGGCCCCCGGGCGATAAAAATACCTGCCATTGACGCATAGCGATTGTCGTAGCCATGGCTGCCCCCGAGGAACCACTCCGGGTGGCGGCCATATCTATCGCGAGTGGTGATGGACCAACCTTCATCGGCCAGGCCAATAATGGGCGGTATACGGTGATGACGGGAGTAGTGCAGGCGGGGAGGCGTATCCTCCCGGCGATAGACCTGTAGCTGGGGATGGGCGCCTTTAAGGGTATTATAGACGTAGTCAATCGCCTCTTCCCGGGGCCGCAGTCCCAGGATCGGCGACCAATCAATCACCCGTCCGATCTCGGGATCGATATAATCATCCAGAAAGATCACCCGGGTGGAATCGATAGCAGCCATACCGTGGTCGGATACGACGATTATATTCAGCTCATCAATAATACTCAGCCCTGCCAGTCCACGAAACAGGTTCCCGAGGGTGCTATCCACCTTCTGGATAGCAGCGATGGCTTCGGGGGAATGTATGCCATAGCGATGGGCTTGGGTGTCCACTATGTGGAAATACAGCGTCAGGAAAGTGGGTCGTTGTTCCGGGGGTAGCTGTAGCCAGCTTATGATCTGGGCCACCCGCTCCTGGTGTGGGAGGTCATGGTCGTACGGCTGCCAATAAGTGGGGCGCTGCCCTTTGATCTCGGCTTCCGAGCCCACCCAAAACAGGGTGGCGGTCAGCTGCCCGCCTTTCTGGGCCGTGATCCAAATGGGTTCCCCCTCCCACCAACGCCCGTCGGCCACCGCCTCCCGGTCGGCCAGGCTGAAGGTATCGTTGTAAACCGGGTCGTATATATTATTAGCTACGATACCGTGGTTTTCCGGATACAGCCCGGTTACGATGCTATAATGATTGGGGAAGGTCTTGGTGGGAAAAACGGGTATCAGTGCCCGGGCCCGGACGCCGGTAGCCGCCAGCCGGTCAAAGTTGGGGGTAGCGGCCTGCTCCAGACCATCCCACCGCAGTCCGTCCACGGAGATGAGCAATATCGTCTGGCGGCCGGTGGAGCGCTCGCCACAACCGGGTAGCGTAAACGCCAGCAGCCAAACTGCCAGCCAGACAATAATCCGCCGGTGATCAGGACGGGAGCGGGGGTGTAAATCGGATATGAGCATTTTCTACCGTATCTCAAATCGTTCCAAAACAGGCGCAAACCTCTTGATAGTCCATTGTTTACCGGTATCTATGTATCCGGCAGCCAAGGTGCCCAGCAATAGGGGGAAGAAGCTGGTTGAAGTAATGATTTTAAGGGTAATGAGATCCCCAAAGGCGAATTTTATATTCAGCACGATGAAAATTGCTCCCCAGGCTGCGGGCTTCATCCAGAACCCGGCTATAAGGGCTATCCCGACGGCTAGTTCCCCCAGGGCTACCAGTATTCCCAGCCCCCGGCTGGCCGGCACGGCAAAATTATCCAGGTAGGCCCCGCGAGCCCCCTGGGCCAGGAGACTTTTCTGCACCAGCCGCGGTTTGAGTTTGTTTTCCAGAAGCCAGCCGGCGGAAATTTTGTTCAACCCATGCTCCAGCCAGAACAATCCAATGAATAATCTCAGGGCCAGTAATATGATCAACGTAGGTCTGGTTTGCATTGCCTCTCCCATTTAAGCGGTCCCGGTCCTCTGCGGTTTGTGGCGAACGAGAATTTAATCACTGGGTGGCGGGTATATATTTAACAAAACGCAACTATTGAGGGTTGATTGTCAATACTAAGCTGGTATCACTTGCTATCGGCGTCTATGCATTTTAAAATGCCTGTGACCTAGCGCTCGCAAATGTACTATCACCCAATAGTCACAAACCAGGAGGA
>CBDVAP010000050.1:0-18285 GCA_965372015.1 uncultured bacterium
GGGGTGGAACCGGTGGCCCCGGTCCAGTCGTCGCCGTTGGTCACCAGGTCGGTCTGATTCGCCCCCATATCAGCGAAGTTCAGAGGCGCGCCCGATTGATAGGCCCGGACTTCATCGTCGGTCAAAGCCCGGTTGAACAGGAGCACGGCCCCCATCGCCCCTTTGAAATACTGGACCCCCGCAACCTGCCCGATCCGCATCTCGGCGGCATTACTGATGTCATTTACACTTGTGTAGACACCGTTAATCACCGCGAGGCCGGTTTGCTCTATCCCATTCACCAGGATATTGGGAGCCGTTGCGTCTCGGTCAAAGACCAGGGCCAGCCAATTATGGCCCCCGTACTGGAAACCGGACAAAGCTGAATCTATTGCTGCCTGATAAACATTGGTCCCATCACCAAGCTTGATATAAAACCCTTTCCCACTGACGGTCTCATTACTAAGCCTTGTCTGCAATCCGCTCGTTCCGGTCCACTTTGTAACTAATTGCCCGGTATAATCATCCGCTTTTAGGAGTGCGAGGACAGTAAAGTCCTCAGCCCCAAAGTCCAGGTCGGCATCATCCGCCACCGCCACATAGTCATCCACACCGTCAAATCGCAGGCAGGGCTTGCCTGCTACGGTGCTCACGAGGCTCTGGTTGATGTCGTACCGCTTGCCGAAGATGTCCTTGTCGGCATTCAGCACAACTACTCTGGATGCTTCGGCAATGCCATCGGCCTGGGTGCGGTCGGTCTTGTTCAGCTCGGCCATGGTGGCGGTCAACCCCGCCAGCGCGTTGAGCTCGGCGGTGGTGGCCGTCAGGCCGTCCAGCACTGTCAGCTCGGTTGACGACACCCCGTTAATGCTGGTCACGTTCGTCAGGGCAATATCATCGTTGTTCTCCCCCCGGAACGCCTCCCAGAGCGGATCCACCAGGCTATAAACCCAGGTCCGCAAGGTGCGCCACCACCAGCGGGTGACTTTCGGGTCATGTGTCGGCTTGCTCATTAATGCCATTTCGGTATCCCCTCGTTATGATTCGTCATCGGCGGCCGGCGACACTCCCACCGTCACCCCTGGCGAAATGATGTAGGGCCGGGAGGCACTGACCGCATCCCGCAACCACACCTGGCGCAGCTCTTCCAGCTCCTTCGGCTTCAGGTAGGTAAATTCGTCCGCTGAGGTGCCATCGGTTTTATATGTGACGATCCCGCTGTCAGCCATCACCATGTTCATGCGGGGCGCAGCGAAATAGAGCACCAGGTAAGCCTCGGCATCTTTTAGGGCCGCCGCCCGGTCCGGATCGCTGGGGGAGCCCAGTTCCGCGTCGTCATAGGCCGCTCCACCGACCCATTCCTGCAACCTCAGGGCCGCCGGACCGAAAAAATTGCCCAGGATCGAATCGTCGAAACTGCCGGGCAGCCCCCCCAGTGCACGTACATGGGTGCCGTCGGCGATCATTCTTCCCGCCTTCCGGTGCGGCCGCTACTGCGTCGTGCGCGACCCGGCGCATCCTTCCGGACGGCGGCACCCGGCCTGGTCTCGGTGGTTGCATCGCGCTTACCGGCGCTCACTTTGATCAGGGCGCCCGATTGAATTAAGGCCCGGATGAAGCCGCTGGGGTGCACCCGCAGATAGCCGCCGGAACCGTAATTGCGGGCAGTGATTATCTCGCTGTTGCGAGGCTCGCTGGGATCGCAGAAGCCCCGGCCCTCTGCTTCCAGCCGGGCCGCCAATCTGACGGTAATGGTTTTTTCGGCCATGTGAAACTCCTTTGCTGAACTTGCTACGGGACAAATGACCGGCCGGCGGAGGCTCCTTTAACCACGGGTCACAGGAGCCCCTCGCCCGGCGCCGGCCCAGGACATTTAGTAGGTAATATCCAATACGCGCGTGGCGTCTTTGTCGATCTTGGCAAAGCCCACCACCTCGGATATGGCCGTACCTTCGATCTGTTTGTTGATGATCCGCTCCACCTCAACCAGGCTGGCGTTACGCTCGGTCACCTTCTCGATGGCAAAGTCGTGCATGAAACCCACCAGGCGGTCGGTGGACAGCAAGGTGCCGTCGTACCGGCGCAGGGTGTTGCCCAGGGGACTGATCAGATCACCGGTCTGCTGGTAGGTAAACCCGGCTTGCGGGTCCTTGAACTCCACCATATTCAGGACAGTCTTGATCACGTCCTTGGGCGCTACCCAGTAGTCCGACTCGAACGGGTCGAAGTTCAAGTCGAAGGTTATCAGGTCGCTGTAGTCCAGGGTGCCGGTTGCGGCCACCTGGTCCACCGCTGCGGCGTCGTTGTTGCCGGTGCCGTTCACCAAAGCGGTGATGGCGTCGTCCACCATCTGGCGGCCCATGTAGAAGCCGATTTTCCGCAGGGTGGCCGCAAAGATGGGAGCCTTCACCCGGCGGATAGCCTCGTAGGAAGCCGCCATGGCGATCCCGTACTTGCCGAGCTTGATAGTCTGCTCGCCGGTGGTGATTTCCACGGTGGGGAACTCCCCGCCCTGGCCGATCCTTTTGGGTGTGGCTTCGCTGCCTATTTCCGAAAGCAGCACTTCGTAGACCCCGGAATCGATCTCCGTTTCCACACTGACCAAGTCGGACAGCCGCAGGGCGTTCTTGCCCAGGCTCATCCCCTCGCGCACCTGGCGGTTGATCCACTCAGGGAATAGGAAGCGGCTGTCGGTTTCGTAAAATGCTTCCAGCTGTACCGCCTGGGGACCAACTGTGATCAGGTTGCGGACCGCCATCTGCTGTTGGAAGGCATCCAGCGTGGACTCGGGATCCAGATAGGCCCCGTCATCCAGCCGGCCCAGCAGATCGGTGAAACTCAATCCTCGCTGCTCCGCCTGTTGGTACAGGCCCAGTTCCAGTTTCATTCGTTTCAACTCTGTGCTCATGGTTCCTCCTGTGCTACCCTAAAAAGAGGGTCACTTTTTTAGCGGTTGTATCCACATCGACCACCAGGTACTCGAACCCATTGGTGTTGTCCAACTTGATCCCGCCGGCTGTATCGGCGGAGAACTTCACGATCCCGGCAGCGGGATCTGTGCCGGTATAATCCAGGGTGTAGTAACCGGTCTTACGAACCACGCACACGGCGCTGTCCCGCTCGATGGTCTCGATCACCCCGTGAAACCGGTCGTCATCCGAACACAGGCCAACGGTCTGGTCGGCTGTCACCTTGCACACTTTGCCTTCATCCGTACCATAGGTCAGGCTGCTGGCTGTGAAGGTGGCTTTGTCGCGAATCCCATTGAAGGATATACTCATTACCGTCTCCTCTTCGCTTTAAGCGTTGTCGTTTCAGGTTGTCCGCTCACCGGCGGACCACAATCAGTTAGCGGTACAGGCGCGGGCTCAGGTTATCGGCCCCGGTTTCCCGGGCCACTACCTGGCCTTCCCGCGACGAGCGCCGTGACACCTTGTCACTGCCGCATACCTGGCATACCGGCGGCACCAGGGCCTCCAGCCGGCGGCTGTATTCGCGGCGCAGTGCTTTCAATGTTGGTTCGTCGGCCTCCTCAACCACCTTAAGCAGGCCCTGTGAGAAATCCCGCTCGCGGCTGCCATCGATCCTGATAATCAGCTGCCGTACTTCGGCGCGCAGATCATCCAGGGCGCGGCGGCCCACCTCGGCCCAGGCCGCCAGTTCAGCGGTCTTCGATTCCAATTGTGCTCGATCAGGCCGGCCCAGTTGCAGCAATTGCCATACCGGGCTGTCGGCGGGCAGAGCAATCTCACCTGTGGCTGCTCCGCCCGGCTGCTCGTCAGCCGGTGCAGCTAGACTGGCCGTCATTACCGGCTCCACTGGCGTGGTTTTCTGCAAACCGCCGTTTTGCGTGACGGGTTGGCGGTCATCGGCCTGGTGCCGTCGTCGCGCAGTAGGATCGGCCCCGGCATACACCAGGCCGATGTGCTCCACTGCCATGATCGCGCTGACCACCACCCGCACCGGCGAGCCGTCAATATTTTCGCCCAACCGCATCCAGAACTGCCAATCCTCCAGCTGGGGATGGGATTTCTCCCAATTGAAGGCCAATGAAACTGAGCAAGCCTCCACCAGGGGCGGCTGGTGCAGCAACCGCCGGACCACATCGGCCGCCAATTTCCAGTTGATCAACAGGTCGGCGTCGATTCCGGGATGGGGCAAGTCCATAGAGGGATCGGCGGGGCTGAAGCGCACATTCCGGGCCAGCCCCAGGCGGTCGTCGATGTTCTCGCTATGATCGCGAACAATCACCAACGGGTCGCTACGGCGACTGCCCTCGGCCTCAGGTTCTAGAAACAGGGGCAGGGCCGCCTCCAACATGGACGGTCGGGAAAAGTCCAGGTGGTAGCCGCCGGCTCCCAGATAGACTGCCGACAACAGCCGGAAGGGGAAGGCCACCAGGTCACCTTCCCGAGGTTGCAGATCTTCCAGACTATTGACATCGGCCGATAAAAGGGCAGAGGCTGCCGCCGGCTCGTCGATTGACGGTGGGCCCAGAGGCAGCTGCAGTTTCAGGCGCGCTTTGCCGCCCGTCGCAGTTGTTTTAGGGAATAATGATGAATACGTCTTGACGCGAGTAAGTTTTTGTTGATCTGATTGTGCTTGATTCAATTTTAGTCCTCCTCTGATTCAGTCAATTGGTGGCCGGTGGCCAGGTCCTTCCGTAACCAGTCCTCGACCGTGGTTTCGCCGGTGTGGGGCCAGCCATCAGCAACAGCTGATCCGTTTCCATTATCCCCCGCACCCACAGTTAGGTCGATATGAGGCCGGCGGTGGAAATAGCGCTGGGCAAATTGGTCAAACCGGAAGCGGTGGAACCGTTCCAACGGTGCTGACAAGGTCCTCTGGTGGCCTGGCAGCAGCTTGGCGCCACCGGCAAAGGTGATGCGGCTGGCGTCATTCCAGCCGTCGTAGCCCAATTCACGGGCGGCGGCGTTGGGGTCCACCAGACCGGTCTCAACCTTCTCACGCAGCACTCGCCAGGCCAGGTCCTGCGCCCGGGCATCGGTCAATGGATCTTGAGAGCGAGCCCGATGAAAATGCAGCGTTACCTGCTCAACCGGAATACCCGCCAGGGCCAGGTCCAGCTGGTAGGTGCGCTCGATACGGCGCTTCACCGGCCGCTGGAAACCCTCCACGTGGCGCTGCAGCAGGTTGAAAACTACCCGGGCGTAAGTTTCGGTGGTGGAGTAGGTGCGGCCGTGCATGGAGGCGTCACTGCCCAGCCCGGAAAACACCTGTTCCTCGTTCATCCGGAAGATCTCCTGTACCCCCCGGGCATCGCTGGTCAGGTTGGTGCGCTCCACCGAAATATCGCTGGTATATACCGCCATGCCCTCCTGGAAGTTTTCCTTGAAAGCCTTAAGCACGTCCGCCAGATAGGCCTGGACCCGCTTTTGATACTCATTGGCGGTCTCCCGGACCTCCCGTTTGGGGGGCGTGACCGAGGCGCTGATCAGACCGAACAAGCCAAACTTTTTAATGATGAACTGGATATTCTTTTTCATTTCATGCTGGTTGAGGATCGGCTCCAGCGCCGCCAGCATGGGGGGCTTGGCGTAAGGACTATTTTCGATGGTCATGAACGCCAGGTAGCGGTAAGTGACCGGGTTCAGCCGAATCTCGTCGCCCTGATCGGGCAGCTGGTAGGGAACATACTGGTCACCCTCGCGCCGGAACCTGATCTGCCGAACCGGCACAATTACCACCTCGTCCACGCCGGGATTGCTACCCAGCGCCACCACGTCCTCCGATGAGATAGCCCCGGTGAGAGCCACCTGCTCCAAATATTTGTTCACCAATCCATCAATGCCGGCGGTGTGCCGGGCCAGACTGACGGCCTTGGCATTGATCCGCCGGTGGGCCGCCGGCACAATATCCTGGTCGCCGGTGATAACCAGGTCGTGACCGGGGTTGCCCAGGGCGACCCAATTGCTCAGGGCCTGGCTCATATCGGGATTGACCAACGAAATGCGGGCTATCTGATCGAGATAGCTGGAGGGCAGGGCCGGTTCCACCCCGTCCCAATAAGATAGATAGGAAGCTAACCCCTTGGTAATGGTTGCTAGGCTTTCCTGCGAGGAACGCCCACCGCCGGGCAGGGCGGCCACTGGTATAGCCGCGGCCAGGACTCTTTTTCGGCGATTGCGCAAATGATCAAACAGTCCCATGACGCCTCCGGCTATTGGGGAGAAATGAATTTGGCGGGGTGAGATATGTGCTTTCCGTTCTCATGCGATGTGAGATTACGGCATGCAAACGGGCTTGTCGTTCGCCTCAGGCGTCAGGTGCGCCAAATGCGCGAGAAGAGTATTTTTCTTAAAATAGTTGAGGTTTAATGTGAGGATTCATTGACAGTAGCAGCCAAGAATAAATATGGATATAGATACCCGGGTCCGATGGGACTTGTGATACCTACGTTCGCTTTATGATCGGTTATGATACCTTTGTGGCTGAAAGTATCATTGAGCGCTGTTGGCGTTTGAAACCAGATGCGCAATGGAATCCCGCCAACTGCGGGGCTTGATGTTGGATACTCGATATTGGATATTGGATGGGACCCCGCCATTGGCCTGCCCGGCCAGGGCGGGGCTTGAACTTGGAACCAGAAACTCGAAACTCGAAACCCGCAACTCGTAACTAATATCCCCCAAACACCGGCACAACCCCCAGCCCCCCCGGGCCCCGCCCCTGCGACAACAGCACCAGCGCCTTGCGGGCGTTGTTGCCGGCCATCAGGTAGTGGTTGTCCACCACCTTGCGGAAGCGGGGCACCATCTTCCCCAGCCGCCGGTCCAGGGTCTCCACCTTCTGACTGCCCTTGAGGTGATGCTGAGCCACCTCGCTATCCAGGAAGTCCCGCCCGCCCAGGTAGCGGGGGAAGACCACCCCCCGGCGGTCCATTGTGAACAGGTCGCAGTAGGCGTCCAGGGAGTCCTCCCGGTCCTCGCTGACGGTATGGTAGAGAACCCCCTCGTGGGTCTCACTGCCCGTGGTAAAGGTCTGCTCCTTGAAATACTGCAACACCACCACCTCGGGATGGCGGCGGGCCAGGCGGCGGGCTTCGGTGCGGAACGGCTTGGCGTCGATGACGAAGCAGCGGCAGCCCAAGGCGGTGATCAGGGCCGACAGCTCGTCCACCATCCGATCGGCGGGCACCGTCTCTAAGCGCACGAAGCGCAACCGTTCGTCCGCTATGTCGGCGAAGGCTACGTGGCAGGTGTCCCCCACGTCGGCACCACCCACCGTCCACTCGGCAGTCTGGGCGGGATGATAATCCTCCAGCACCGCTGCCAGCTGCTCGGCCGTGATACGCTGGCGCTCACCGGCGTCGGGCAGAGCCAGGGTGGACGAGCGAAATTTGGCCATCAGGCTCCGCCGCCGACTGGCCCGCTCCCAGCGCCGCATGATGTAGTCCAGTCCCACCTGGGGAATGATCAGCTGCGGCACCCGGTAGCCCTCCACTTCCCGGCCGGGATGGCGGGCCACCCAGCGCCCGGTGGCCTGGACGTCCAGCGGCCGGTGGCAGGCGGCGCAAACCCGTTCCCAGCACTCCCCGATACGCCGGACGCAGGCCGGAAACAGCTCCTCCAAAACCTGGTCGTCCTTTCCACAGGCCGGGCAGCGCACCAGCCACACCCGTTGGCTGGAAGCCTGATAACCGGCGTCCATGCCCAGGCCCGGGTTCATCCCCACTGAGAAATACAGTTTCTGGCCGTAGGCGCTGGCGGCGATACGGTCGTCGGCCCAGGCCATGTTTTCCTGATTGAGCACATCCACCTCGTCGAACAGCAGGGCGTCCAAGGGAATGGAAATGGCGTCCGACAGGTTCTCCAGGCCCAGCAGATAAAGGTAGGTCTGTAGGTCCCGGGACGCGCCCCCCAGCCCGGACACCGCCAGTAGTCCCACATCTATGGTGGTCCGCACTGACTCCTTTAATAACGGATGTCCGGCCACGATGGGCTGGAAGCGGGTCTTCAGGAACCGCCGGGCGAAGATCTTGGTAGGCAGGGCATAACCGGCCGGCCGCCCCTTGACTCCCGCCAGGTACAGACCCCAGGCCACAGCCATGGTGGAAAGCCCTACCTGGGCGCCCTTGAGGACCCAGACTTCCCGCAGCTCCGGCAATCGCCGGGCGATCTCTAACAGGGGGCCGTGCCGGTCGAAGCTATATGGCCCTTTATCAGTGGTTACATAGCTGGCAAGAAATTCGATAAGTGAATCGTGACCGGGCAGCAATCGGGATCTTTCCCGTTGCAACACCGACCGCACAAGGGGTTTACCTTGGAGCGGCACATTTTTTTTCATGGCTGCGGACTGCTGCCGTTAAATTCATCTGCGGAGAGAAGCGCCAGCCCGGTGGAGGCACATGGAAATTGCGCTAGGCAGGCAAATGGGACAAAGGAGCAAGTGGGGCGACCGGATTGAGCCCGTCCCTTACGAGGTTGTAAGGGCGCCGCCCCACTTACATTGAAATAATACAATATTAATATACAACGATTAAACGATGTATACAAAACTGTCGCGATATCTGCGCTAATATACAATACTCATAGCCCGCGTGCAAGTGAAACAGCGCAGATGGCAACCTCATTTCAGCCGGAGGCCTCTGCTTCCAATACGACTTCCAGGCGGGTCATGATCTTTGCTTCCCGCCGGGCCAGGACCGCTGCCACTTCCGGGTCCTCACTCATTACCTGAAAAACATCCTTGATAATTCGTTCTTGTGCGGCGGGGGGAATGGATCCATCCTGGGCGGTCGCGGACTCGAGTATTATTTTCTGCACATTGGCCAGCGAGCGTACCGCTTCACCGGCGCTTTTGAACTTGAGCTCGGTGGCGGCATCCATGATCCGGGAACGGAGGTCGGTGAGTTCCGCCATCAAGTGTTCCTCCCGGCTGCTGGTAACCGGTCCAAGCTGGCGGGCATAGCCCTGGTACACCTCCTGCCGCAGTCGCAGCCAATCTCCCGATTCCATCCAACCTTCGACGATACGTTGACCAGGTCCACCCTCCAGGGCATGGCCTTTTCGCAGTCCGGCCACAATCTGCTCCACCGTCCGGCCCCGGCAATACAGGGTAAACGCTGCCACTTGCAGCCGCACCGGGTAGCCCATTACTTGAGCCAACCCTCCATCAGGGACCACAGCTGTCCGCCCCCCAAGCCCGCCATCACCAGGGTGCCGAACGCCACGCCGGCCGCCAGGGTACGGAAAGGGTGCTCGCGCATCAATTTGACCAGGCCCCATTTAGCTTCGTCGGAGCCGTGGTAGCGGAGATGCTCCAGCCGCCAGCGGAGCATATCGGCGCGAAAGCTGTGGAACTGCGCCTCCAGGCGGGCCAGGCGGGTTGCCGGGGCGCCGGAACTACGGTACACCGCCGTCACTCCTCCCGCAGGTGTTTGATGGCTGCCGCATCCGCCACTTTGCCTGCCAGCCGGGTCCGCTCCCGGAAATATTCCAGCAGTTCCTGCACCGCCAACTGGAATGTATCAGTCAGGTCTTTCTCCTTTTCAGTGGGGTGCACAACTTCCAGCAGCTTTTCCATCAGGGCCTGCTGCAGTCCCGATTGGGCCTGGAGGGTAGCCAGCAGTTTTTCCACATCCGGGGTGGGTTCGAGCAGCAGAGCCTCCGACTCGGCCGCCAGCGTCTTAATGGCCGTCAACTTTTCGACCAGTTTTTCCTTGGAGCGACTAGGCGTCATGACGGCGATTCCTCCTCGTTGATGCTTGCATGGACATTCCTTTCGTGGGCTATTTCCGGCGATTAGGTCGTATCCAGATTGGCGATGGCTTTCCGCAGGTACACCGGCACCAACGGCACTAAAATTGTCAGGGCATACATGAGGATCACCCTGGTATGGGGGTCCAACGTATACAAGCCCTGGGCGTGACCCTGGAGCACCACCGCCGTTGCCAGAACCAGAAAAGACGACAGGTAGGTACGGTAACCTGTTTTAAAAAAGGGCATCCGATTTTTCCTCCATTTTTTCACATGTTCGATCCAGCAGGACATTACGCAGAGCCATATCGGTCCGTCGTTCGCTCGGTACGTCAGTTGCGCCAGGTGCGCGAAAAAGCTGCGGCCGCCTTGGGGCCCGATCGGGCTGTAGGCTCCGGACCAATCTACTTGCCAGGTATCAATTGCGTGGCTCCCTTCGGGCCGGAGTTACCATGCTCCACTTGGAATTAAGGACTTGTTTCCTTAGTTTCAAGCCTGCCATAATCCACGGTCTAGGCCGGCTTGGCAGCTACTACCGAGTTTAGAAAAAGGAGAATCAGATGGGATTTCTAGATCGATTCAGATCGGCTGGGAAAAAGGCCCAGGATAGGGCTCAAGACGCGCTTAGTGATGCCCAGGATAAACTAGCCGATACGGCTGCCCAGGCCCAGGAAGCGGCGCAGGCCCACCTGGATATCGCCCGGGAGAAAGCCCAGGATGCTATGGAGGTCGGTAAGGAAAAAGCCGCCCAGGTCCAGGAGGCCGCTCAGACCCACCTGGACATCGCCAAAGAGAAAACCCAGGAGGCCATTGAAGCCGGTAAGGAGAAGGCCTCCGAGGCGATCGCCGCCGGTAAGGAGAAACTGGATGAGATTAAAAAGAGCGACGAAACCTAGCTCCGGTCACTAAGGCACACAGGCCACAGCAGAATTAATTCATTTCGGGGATAATTCAGTCCGTCAGCCTGACCTTACGATTCGCTCGTAGCGCCGCAGCAGCCCCCCGATCCATAGCAGCTGCCACGCCAGCCCGGCCAGTACATATCCCCAGGCCGCGGTCCCGCCCCCCATGAACGCCCAGTAGCACTTGGCCGGCCAATAGGTGGGCGCCAGGCCGAAAGCCAGTTGCCAGGGCAGCGGCACAAACCAGGCAATCATGGGCGGCACCAGGATAATGCCGGAGGCCTTGGCCACGGCGAAGCCCTGCACCTTGTTCTGGGCCAGGGTCCCAATCAGCAGGGCAAAGATGGGCCCTTCCAGGGCGGCCACCAGTGCCACCAGCAGCAACGGCCAGAATCCAATGGGCTCAAAACCGGCCAGGGGAAATACCGCCAAAGTCACTAGTACACTTACAGTCATAGGCAGGCCCAGGCGGTACAGCACGTAGCCGGGCAGGCTCAGCGGTGAAACCAGCAGGGCCGTCAGGGTACCGTCATCGCGCTGGTCCAACAGCAGAAACCCGGTGATCATCCCCGCCATCAGGGGTACCAGCATCAGGAGCATATAGGCGGCGAAGGGGACGTAGTACATACTGAGCGCCACCTGGAACAGGTCCTCGAAGGCCTCCAGCACTACCGGTAGGACCCAGCGCATTGCTGGGGCTACCAATAGCGGTAGGAGGATAATCCACTTGAGCAGCGGGTCCCGCAACACACTTTTTAAATCGATGGGTCCCAGGGCCCGGATCACACTGAAGGCTCTCACCCGCTCCCCTCCCGAGCGATGATATGGCGGTTGAAAGCGGTCCGGGCCCAGTAGTAACCGGGAACGATCCAGGCCAGTGAGAAAATCACCCCATAAAGCAGCCGCCCTACCGGCTCCGGGTGGAAACCGGCCTGGAGTAATACCAGCGGCGCCTGCAGAGGATGCAAATACAGGGGCCAGACCACCCGGCCCGTAAATGAGGCCAGCAGGGGAGCGGTGAAAACCGTCACGTAGAGCATGGAGGGCAGCAGGTATTCGTTGATCGATTCGTAGCGGGCCACCGCCATGAAACCAGCCAAAGTATAGATTGCGGAGGCGGCCACAATCCCCGCCGCCACCGGCCACAGACTAACTGAGGGCCCGAACAGCACCAGGACTACCAGCAAGTTCTCCGCCAATGACAGTAGGGTCAATGTGGCTACTTTGGCCGTCAGGTATTCCCAGGTGCGCAGCGGTGTTACGACCTGGGCTTGCAGGGTGCCTTCCCGTTTTTCCAGCAGCACCAGTCCGCCCACGAAGTAGAAGGTGTTGATGACCAGGTTACCCAGCACCAGGGGCGGCATCAGGGGCCGCAGGATGTGCTCCGGCGCCAACCGCAGCAGCACAATCCAAAACAGGACCATGATACCGGCGGCATAGTAAAATCCGTTGCGCAGCTGCAGCCGTACGTCCCAGGCGGCGGTTACCAGCAACCGGGTCATGCCAGCCTGTAGCCGGTGACTTCGATAAACACGTCGGCCAGGGAAGCCTCCAGGGTATGGATCGTCTGGACGTCTGCCCGGCGCAGCAGGTCCAGAAACTCGCTGCTTTCCCCCAGCCCTTCCAGGGGGAAACTCATATCCCGGGTCCGGCCGTCAGCCAGGTATTCCACCCGCACCTGGTGTTGGCCGTAACGCAATTTCAACTCCCGGGGTGCATCGATCAATGCGATCCGGCCCTCCACCAGGAAGGCCACCCGGTCGCACAACTCGTCGGCCACGGTCATGTCATGGGTCGTGAGGAAGATGGTCTTGCCCGCTTCCTGCTGCCGCCGGATCAACTCCTTGATGCGCCGGGCGTTCACCGGGTCCAGGCCGGCGGTAGGCTCATCCATGAACAGTAGCTGCGGGTCGTGCAGCAGGGCACGGGCCACGTTCAGGCGATTTTTCATCCCCTTGGAGAACTGTCCCACCGGGGTCAGCCCGTCCTTTGAAAGGTCCACCAGCTCCAACAATTCCTCCGGGGACTGAGCGCTGCGGCGATAGAGCGAACCGAAATAGGCCAGGTTCTCCCGGGCAGTGAGCTTCAGATACAGGTTCGGTACTTCAAAGGATACACCGATCCGCTCGTAAAAGTCCTGGCCCCAATCAGCCAGGTCACGGCCCAGCACCGCAACCGAGCCCCCGTAGCCCCTGAGCAGACCGATGATAATTTTTTGGGTGGTGGACTTACCGGCGCCGCTGGGACCCAGTAAACCGAAAATTTCGCCGTCGGCCACGGTAAACTCCAGGCCCCGGACAGCCGGTTCCCGGCCCGTGTGGTATGTGAAGGTTAAGTCTTCTACCTGAATCATGCTATTTGCCAGAGTCTCGGTGAATGATAACCAGGGTTAATCCCTAATTAACTTTAATATCCCAACCACCGATTTCAAAGTAATTAGCCCCTGGAGCTGCCTGCCGGACTATGCGCTTTTTTACTTTGAACTACAACGCTAATAGAACTATTATCGTCCCCGCGTTTGCTACCGGCCAGCCGGTGCAGCAGTGGAAAGGACGACTGGAATGAGACCAAAACTTCGGTTCCTGGAGCCGGACTTGATAGAAAAAATTGTGGCTGAAGCAACCGGGATTCTATGCACTCTGGGTGTGGAATTACACAACCCGGGCCTGTTGGACCTGCTCGGCGACCACGGCGCCCAAGTCGACCTCGGCAAGCAGCATGTAATATTGACCGAGGACATTATCACAAAGGCCCTGGGCAGCGCCCCGGCCGCCTTTCAACTGTTCGATGTGCACGGTAACCAGACCCACGACTTGGCCGGGGATAATGTATATTTCACACCGGGCTCGGCGGCCTTGCATGTGCTGGACCATCACAGCGGTAAAATCCGCCAGCCCTCCACCGCGGACTACGTGCAATATGCTAAGCTGGTATCCCAGCTGGACCATATCGCTTCCCAGAGCACGGCCTTAATCCCGGCGGATGTGCACGAACAGATCTCCGACAGTTACCGTCTGTTCCTGAGCCTGCTCTATGGGGAGAAGCCGGTGGTGACCGGCACCTTCACCATTGAGTCCTTCGCAATAATGAAGGAATTCCAGGTGGCCGTGCGGGGTGACGAACAGGCCTTGAGGGCCAAGCCGTTGACCGTGTTCTCCTGCTGTCCCACCTCGCCCTTGAAGTGGAGCGACGTCACCTCCCAAAACGTGGTGGACTGCGCCCGCTACGGCATCCCGGTGGAGTTCATCTCCATGCCGTTGACCGGCTTTATCGCTCCGGTGACCCTGGTCGGCACCTTGATCCAGCATACGGCGGAGACCTTGAGCGGTATCGTCATCAGCCAGCTGACCAGTCCGGGAGCCCCCATGCTCTACGGCGGCTCGCCGGCGATTTTCGATCTGCGCTACGAGACCACCCCCATGGGAGCGGTGGAGACCATGATGGTCGATTGCGCCTACAGCGAGATCGGCAAGCACCTGGGGTTGCCCACCCAGGCATATATCTCCCTGAGCGACGCCAAGCAGCTGGACGCCCAAGCGGGCCTGGAAGGAGGCATGGGCGCCACCCTGGCGGCCCTGGCGGGGATCAACAACATTTCCGGGCCGGGAATGCTCGATTTTGAGAGCTGCCAGAGCCTTGAGAAACTGGTGCTGGACAACGAGATCTGCGGTATGACGCTCCGTCTGATCAAGGGGATCACGCCCAGGGAGGATTTCCCAGCGCTGCCGCTCTTCCAGGAGCTGCTTAAGGAACGGCATCTACTGATTGCCGACCACACCTTAAAATATATAAAGGAAGAACTTCATTTCCCCGGGCCGGTGATCGAGCGGGCCAACCGGGCGCGCTGGGAAGAGGGCGGCTCCACCACTTTGCGGGAACGGGCCCACGCCGAAGTGGAAAAACTGCTTAAGAGCTACACCCCCTCCACCCTGCCCGGCGACACAAAAAGGGAACTGGTGCGGCTGATGGAGGCGGAGGCCAAACGCTATGGGCAGGATCAGCTGCCGGAAAGGATGGAATGAGTCGCACTTTCAAACTGGCCTTGGACCAAATACTGCCGGAGCGCCAGGCAGTGCTTGGCGAACAAGGCATTCCCACCGGTGCAAAGGTGCCGGACCAGGTGAGCACACTTTACGACAACGCGCTGGAAGTTTTTAAGGCCACCGGCCAACCCGCCGGGATCACGGCCCGGGTTACCCGTGTTGATTTCGACCGGATATTTCCGGGGGCAGGAGACAATGATCCCAAAGCGCCCCTGGCGAAAATCTACCCTCGAGCCCACAACCTGTCCCTATTCGCTCTGACCCTGGGCCGGCCGGTGAGCAGTAAGATCGAGGGGCTGTTCGCGGAAAACGATTTTGCCCTGGGCACCATGCTCGATTCCATCGCCTCGCTGGCTGCCGACCGGGCGGTTGAACAGCTGGAGCAGGCCTTCGCCCGGGGGCTGGCCGATCAGGGCCATTCCGCGCACCTCAGCCTGGGATACAGCCCCGGTTATTGCGGTTGGCACATCAGCGGGCAGAAACGGCTCTTCGATGTTCTCCACCCGCAAGATATCGGCATCACTTTGAACGATAAATATCTCATGACGCCGCTGAAGTCGGTATCGGGCATCCTGGTGGAAGGACCAGCGGGAATCCACGAATTCGATCCCAATTTCACCTTTTGCCGCACCTGCCGAACCCACAGCTGCGTCCTTCGAATGCGGCCGGCGGGAAAGGCATAGACGGCAGCGGCTAACAGGAGCAGGTTATGGATCTATTGAAACAGTTGGCCCTGGCACTACAGAACGGCGATCACCAGCAGAGCGGGGAACTGACCGCAAAGGCCATCGCCGACGGGATCCCACCAAAGCAGATACTGGATGATGGGTTGATCGCCGGTATGCAGGTGGTAGGGGAACGATTTGCCGTGCGGGAAATCTTTCTGCCGGAAGTGTTGTTGGCAGCCCGGGCCATGTACGCCGGCCTGGACCAACTCAAGCCGCTATTGATGGCCGGTGACCTGCCCAGCGCCGGTAAGGTTGTGATTGGGACAGTCCAGGGCGACCTGCACGACCTGGGCAAGAACCTGGTGGTCATCATGCTCAAGGGCGCCGGTTACGAAGTCATTGATCTGGGCAAGGACGTTTCCGCTGAGCAGTTCGTCGAGGCGGCTCATAAGGAACAGGCCGCCGTCATCGGTATGTCCGCCCTGCTCACCACCACTATGCCGGTGATGAAGCAGGTGGTGGACCTGCTTAACGAGAAGGGGTGGGGCGGCTCGATCAAAACCATTGTGGGGGGTGCCCCGGTCACCGACGAGTGGGCCCGGGAAATCGGTGCCGACGCCTATGCCTATGACGCTACCAAGGCGGTGCAGTCTATCAAGGAGCTGGTGGGGACGGGCTGAATGGGAGGGCTGCTGGAAAGACTGGCCGCCGGGGCGGTACTGGTCTCCGACGGCGCCATGGGGACCCAGCTGTTTAGCCGGGGTCTGAAACCGGGTGAGAGTCCCGAAGCATTAAACCGATCTCATCCCGAGTATTTGCAGGAAATCGCCCGGGCATACCGCGCGGCGGGCGCCGATATTGTGCACACCAATACTTTCGGTGGTTCGGCTGTGTCGCTGGCCGGCTTTGGATTGGCCGACAGCACCGAGGAGATCAATCGTCAGGCGGTGGAGGCGGCCCGCCGGGGGGTAGACGGCCAGGCCCTGGTGGCTGGTTCGTGCGGTCCCTCGGGCACAATCTTGCAGCCTTTCGGCGATGCCGATCCGGATGAGATTTATGCCGGTTTCAAGCGCCAGTTGCAAGCTTTGATAGCTGCCGGTATAGATGCGGTAACGGTGGAAACCATGACCGATCTTAACGAGGCGGTTTTGGCTATCAAGGCTGCCCGGGAAATATCAACCGACATACCGATTATCGCTACTATGACCTTCGATGATACCCCCCGGGGGTTCTTTACCATCATGGGTGTTGATATCCCCACCGGGATGGCCGGGCTGGCCACGGCCGGCGCTGATGTGACCGGCTCCAACTGCGGTGACGGGTTGGAGAAAATGATCCGGATCGCCCCCCTACTGAAAGCCGCCAGCTCCTGGCCGGTGATCATCCAGTCCAACGCCGGGCAGCCGGAAATGACCGCTGATGGTCCGCTGTGGCCCGAAAGTCCACAGTTTTTCGCCGACCGGATCGAGGAACTCGTGGCCGCCGGGGTCTCGATCATCGGGGGCTGTTGCGGCACCGGTCCTGAGCACATCCGCGCCATCCGGCAGGTGTTGGACCGGGCCAAAGAGCTTAGGTAACAACCTTATTTCAGCAGAATATTAGCCATGTCTTCCTCAATGGTCTCGGTCGGCATCGAAGCCAACCTACCTATACTCTGTGCTGCAAACCGCCAGCAGCCCGATTGCGGCGTTGCGGGGGTTGGCATCGTTGGTGCGTCCTGCCTAGCTTTGGTCTCGGCAGGGTAAGTAGGAATCGCCCCCAATCGCGTCGAGACCAACCGCAGTAAAATGCCACCACCGGATACAGTAGAAAATCTCGAGCTTGACCGGGCGGAAAACCCGGACTATTTCAATTTGGTCGATGCCTGCTCCGAGCTCGAGGAGGAGTACAGCCGTCTGCAACGGCAGATCGAGAACGCCCCGCATCAGGTCAGCGCGGGCCATAGACCTCGCCTGGTACGGCGTAGATTGCAGGCGGATCGGCGGCGCCTGGAGCGGCGGGGGGAGAATTGGGAGCGGGAGTTGCAGGTGTTTCTGGCCCAACCCTACCTGGCCGTGTCGGGGGCCGATAAGGAGCGGACATTCTCCCAGGCACTGGCGCTACTGCGGGATGGCGGTCACCGATTGGTTGCGCACAGGGACCGGCAGGCCCAGGGGCTGGACGGTCTGAGGAAACTCAAGCGTCCCCCCCGAAACCCTTACCTGGGCAAGGTGACCATATTTATCGCACCCATCGCCCTGGTATTGGCCTTAATATATTTGTATTGGAGGGGCTACTTCAACCTGCCCCGGCTACCGGCGGCTGCCCCCACACCTGAGGAAGTTGTACCGATCTCGCAGCCGGATACACTGGCAGAGCCGGATGCCGATGAGCCCGCAGACAGTCCGGGCACCCGGTGATGAACTAAGGACGCATTTCGCCTGCTCGCGGGTGAGTTTTCACGGTAACTTTACTCAAAGGAATCAACAGCCCGCAGCTTGGGGTTTCTGCTCGCTCCGCGGACATCGGTGCCGGGGCCACAGCGAAATTCGAACGATAGGGCAATCCGGAAGGGGGCTACAGAATGAGTTTCTCACGACAGGTCACATTTATCGTACTTTTACTGTTCGCGGTATTGGCGGTGTTTTTCGGCAACCAGATCTTCAAGACCAACCGGCGGGGCCAATACCAGATCAAACAGGCTGCCATTACCGGTACCATGTCCGTCCGGATGACTCCGGGCATGTACGGCCGCTGGTTCGGCGCCATCGACACCTGGAACAAAGCCGAAACATTCTACTTCACCTCCGAATACGATGGTTCCGGCGACGTTGTTGAGGACCGCTCGATCGAGGTACGGTTCTACGACGGTTCTCTGGCATACATCTCCGGCACCGCCCGTACCACCATGCCCGTCTATGACCAAGAAGCCATCAACCTGGTAATCAAGGAAGGCTACCGGAGTTACCGGGACATGGAGCAAAAACTGATCCTG
>CBDVAP010000051.1:0-17607 GCA_965372015.1 uncultured bacterium
GCCGGCCTTTCCGGCATCAGCCCGCCGTCGTACCAGGAAAATTTTACTGGCGGCATTGCTCCCCGGGCGGGGAATTCATACCGCACGATGGAAGCCAGAGGCGCGCTTTCATCGTTCACCGGGGTGGAAGTGGCCTCGACAGTGGTAGGATGGCCAAGTTTCAGCACAGCGTAGGGGGCATCCATGATATGGCAGGCCATATCGCCCAAGGCGCCGGTACCGAAATCCCACCAGCCGCGCCAAACAAAGGGGTGGTAGGCAGGATGATAAGGCCTGTGGGGAGCCGGACCCAGGAAGAGGTCCCAATCCAATGATCTGGGGACGCGTTTCTTACGCTTCGGCCGCTCCATGCCCTGTGGCCAGATTGGTCGATTGGTCCAGGCCATCACTTCATGCACATCGCCGATGGCGCCATCCCAGATCCATTCCTTCATCAAGCGCAGGCCTTCACCGGAATGACCCTGATTCCCCATTTGCGTAACCACCTTGAATTTGCGGGCAGCTTGCAACAACAGGCGGGATTCATAGACGTCGTGGGTCAGTGGCTTCTGTACATAGACATGCTTTCCGCGGCGCATGGCCTCCAAAGCGATGACTGCATGGGTGTTGTCAGGGGTGGCCACAACCACTGCGTCGATGGAATCCATCGTGTCCAGCATAACCCGATAATCCTTAAATACTTTCGCCCGCGGATAGGTCTTAAAGGTCTCTGCAGCGAACTTCTGATCAATATCACAGAGGGCAACAATATTTTCTGTGGCGCAGGCTTCAAGGTTCTTTTTGCCCATGCCTCCAATGCCCACACCCGCAATATTCAATTTGTCACTGGGGGCAGTCATGCCTCTCCCCAGAACATACCGTGGAACGATAGTGAAGGCCGCTGCCGCCGTTGCTGACTTAACAATGAAGTTACGGCGACTCATTCCAATTTTCTTCTCAACCATGATGATTCCTTCCTGTGGTCATACTGGAGAATTTGATGGTTACCTACAATTCACGGATAAACAGATTCCGAAATTGAACCGGTGAGTTGTCGTCATGATTTTGTAGTCCGATATATCCTTCTTCGGCGAAGTCCCTGATTTTGCCCCTCGGTTCCATTTCCCATTCCACCACAGTCTCCCCGTTCAGTTCAATGGTGATGGTTGCGCCGCGGCAGGTAATCTTATAATGGTTCCAGGCCCCCGGTTCTTTGCTGGCATCCCTGGTGGGCGCCACGGCATCGTATACGGCCCCGGTCACATGTTTGTCTTTGGAGGCGCCATCGATCTGTATTTCAAAGGAATGATAAATGTAATCGTCGCTGACCGGAATTTCAGGTACCCGGTAGAATATCCCGGAATTATCGGAGTCTTTCTCCACCCGAAAATCGAGTTCGAGAATGAAATCCTTGAATTTCTGCCTATACCAGAACAAGCCCATTCCACCATGGGCAGTCAAGATACCTGCTTTGCTATCCAGGGTAAAGTACCCCGGCCCATAGTGATTCCAGCCATGCTTATTGTACCAACTATCGCGGGAGCTCAGAATTTCCTGGTATCCCCGATAATAGGTGACACTTTTAATAAACTCGATGCCCTCCCGAATCGCCGGCAGTGGATTAAGAGCATCTTCCTCTTTCTCATACTCTATTGTCAAATACCCGGAATAATTCTGAATCGTCAACTCTGCCAGGATCGCCCGTATCTCGGCCTTACCCTGCCCATAAGGAACGTCGTAAGCCTCCTTATTGCCGAACTCATTTAAATCCTTCAAATGCACACCACGAATGCGGCCGCTTAACAGACGCAGGGCCTCCGCGGGTACCACTCCGGTACGCAGCCAATGACCGGTGTCAGAGCAGGAACCAATCCTGCGACTGCGGTCCTTGATATGGGATAGCACTGTCTCGGGACGGGCATACTTGGTGGGAGCCGGGTGATTATGAATAGCGATTTTCAGGTCATATTCACTGGCCAGCTCGTCGATTAGACTAAAATCATCAAAAGCCGGTTCCATCACAACAGTTTGGATACCCATCTCATTGGCAAAGGCGAATAGTCCGCCCAGGGCGGCCTTATTATTCTCTTCATTGACTACCCCATAGGCCACCAGCCGTAGCCCCAGACGCTTAAGGTGCCCCTTGACCGCCCTAATTTGATCTGCGCTCATATCATGCCCGAAACGAGCCTCTGCATCCCCGCCGGGAAGGCCGAGCATCTGGCCGGGGTAGGCTTCGATATTTTCTATGCCCAGTTCCTTCACCTTCTCCAAAGTTTCCAGAAATGTGAATTTCCGAAAGGTCCAGCATTGAACCGCCAGGGGAAATTCCTTGATCCGGATCTCGTCATAGGCGACTATCTCTTCTTTATCATGTGTCGAACCTGGGCTGCCGGCCGTGCAGGCCATGGCTAGCAAAAGCCACAGGCTCAGGATTCCTACAATGGCAAATTCATTTCTCCCAAATTGATCGATCATCATATCACCTTTCTTTCGGGTTCCAGGCGCCTCTGGCCACTGCGGGAATAAAGTCAGCCAGCCCCTCTGGTGGGAAAGCGATGGTTCGACTTTGTTCCGCACTCATATAGGCCGCCATCAGCAGCTCCGTGACAGCTAGTCCATCATCAAAATTTTCCTCGGGGCGTTTACCGGCCAGGAAAGACTGCACCATGTGACGGTCCTCCCATTCGTAGCCGTAGCCAGCTTCTTCATTGCCGACTACCGGCATCAGCCCCACTTCAGCATTCTGCTTTTCGACTAAGTCTTCACCCTGCTTGCCACTTACTGCGCGACTGAAGAAAACTTTCAGATCGGTATCGAGCGAATTGACGGACATTGAGTATTCCGGACCCAGCAACTCCATGCTCAACCGCAACCCAGCGCCGACGTAGCACCATGATGTGGAAGTCTCCACCACCAGGCGCTGCCCGTCATCGTCCCGGTATTCCACCAAAGCGCGGGCAAAGTCTTCCGCCGGCCGTTTCAGGTAATCTATTTTCCCCGAACTCATATCGCTGAGTTGCTTGGCATATTGCGGCCGTTGCCACTTCAGGCAGTCGGTGAAAGCATTGACGCTCACCGGGGTCAGCGAATTTCTGGGCGCTCCCGGCTCCGTGAGCAGAAAGCGGGCTACCTCCACCGAGTGGCACATCATGTCGTTGAGTACCCCTCCACCCTGAAGTTCCCCTTCCCAGAACCAGGGCATGTGGGGTCCACCGTGTTCCTCCGCCGCCCGCGCCAGGAAGGGCCGCCCGGTAACCGCCGCGCCTCGTTTCCAAATTATATCCCGGCCCCGAACGATGGCCGGTGTGAATACCTGATTCTCCAGGTAACCATCCAGCAGGCCCGCCTCTTTCACCATGGCGAGCATCTGCCGGGCTTCCATCACATTCCGGCCCAACGGTTTTTCGCAGGTCACACCAATCAAGGAACCTTTTCCGGTACGAACAGCTGCCGCGATTTCTTCCATCACCGCAATCCTGGCGAAATTGGGGGCGCAGATCCACAGGGCATCGATGTTCGGGTCGGCGACCATGGCCGTGACACTCGAATACGATTTTGTGGGACCAAGGTTTAATGACCGCGCCAGGGCAGCGGCGCTCTCCGCTACTTCGGATTGCTTGTCAAACACACCTACGACATCCATATCCCTGACGGCGATCATTCCCCGCAGATGGAAACGGGAAATAAATCCGCCGCCGATAAACCCAATCCCAATTCTTTGCTTATCTGCCATAATTGTTTTTCCCTTATGAACTTTGAGTAAAACCAATTATCACGCTCAGGCCTGCTGCAAACTTTCCCTGCTTTCTTCTTTGAAGAACAGCAGGAATCCGACGGCGCACAGCATTGTCAGGAAAAATGGGACCAGGAACACGCCGGTCCAATTGGTCCCCTGTTCAGCGCTGGTAAAGGTGGTTTGCACCCACCCGGAAAAAAGAGCACCAAAATAATTCCCGAAGCCCAGCAGGATCAGGGTAATGAGGCTCTGGGCGGAGTGGCGGATGTCTTTGGGAGCTATCTCATCGATATATATGAAGGCAGCCGTAAAGAAGAAAACATAGCAGAATCCATGCAGCGCCAGGGAGGCTAAAACCAACCAGGTCGGCCCACCGATGGCAAAGATGGCATACCGCAACGGCCAGGCCACAATACCCATCAGCATCACTTTTCGAATACCGTATTTCGGCAGGAATCGCGGCAGCAAGATGGCCATAACGATAATTTCCGCCAATTGCGCTATAACCATTACACCGGAAATTCTACTATCGGCTACACCAATCTGATCAGAAGTCAGAAAGGGAGCTGTCAGGACGTAATAGAACTGCAATTCCGTGGCCACAATGAAAGCAATTATGAAGAAGACTACCATGTTCCTGCTCTTCAACATCTTCAGCGCTTCCAGGAAAGCCCAGGGATTGGATCCCTCTTTTCGTGGAGGGGTATGCGGCAGGCCAAACGAGAGTACGCCCATCACAATAGAGAAAATCCCCGCCAGAACCAAGGTGTCTCCTTGTATTGTTGCGATCTGTTGGGCCTCTGCCAGGCTACGCCAGAAAGCCAGGCTCAGACCGGCAACTATCCAACCGATTGTTCCCCATACCCGGATAGATCCAAATTCCTTTTCGGAATTCTCCAGGTTGATCATGGCGATGGAGTTGGTCAGGGCCAGGGTGGGCGCATAGAGAATAGAATAGATCAACATCAGCCAGACCATGGTGCCGTATTCAGCAGTCGAGGCAATCAGAATCAGAAACCCGCCGCCGACCAATTGTAACAAGGCAATCAGTTTTTCGGTTGGGAAATAGCGATCGGCGATCTGCCCTCCCAGGAAAGGTGAGATAATGGTGGCCAACGGCAGAAGGCTGTAAATCAGGCCAACCTGCGTACCGCTGAACCCCAGGTCATTTTGCAGGTACGCCGATAATACCGGCGCCCAGGAACCCCAGATAGCATATTGGAGGAACATCATCACACTCAGTCGTAGCTTGACGCTCATTGCATTTCTCCTAACACTTTGTTTGCTGAAGTATTACCGAACGACGCCCATTGATCAAACAGATGAAACGATTGTAGTCGCTAAAATTCTTGGTATTACCCCAATACTCGATATTGAACGATGAGTCAATGCACTTCGATCAATCGACAGAAAGTTTGGTGAACTGATCCTGAAATTGGGCCTGGGCTGGGATATTTCCAAGTCCTGTTATGGGAATATTTTCCCACCAGTGAGTTAGTTGGTGGCTCTTCGATTTATAAGGGAATTGCCCCGTTAGGTCAACCCCTTAATCCGCCCGGGGGTAAATCTGAGCAGCAGGCACAACAGCTCCTTCAACTTTTTCGTGGTTGAGATACCGGTTGTGTTCAGGTGGCAGTTCTTTCTGGACTGGATATTGTACAGGCACAATCACCCACCGAAGTCAACGCGTGAGACCACGGAAGAAAGGGCTGCCCGCTTCCAGCAGCTGAAGGAGAAGAATGGGTGGTGAGGGCTGAACTGGCCAGGAAACTCTAAGTTAGGCGAGCGTGGGTGAGGAAGGTTCTCGGAAAAATAGAAACATCCCCGCTGCCAGGTGTTTAGGTGACAGCGATTTCAATCATCAAAATGCTCCCATTCGTATTTCACTCTTGCCATTCGGGTGACATTCAATAACACTTTGAGGGACTTAGGACTATCCATTGAGGATTGCCAGATTCTCATGGCTCATTCCAGCAGCGAGACCACCAAGATTTATACCCATCCCAATTTCAAGCTGGCAGCCGAGTTTATTGACCGTTTGCCAGAGGCGTTCAAAATGTCAGACCGGCCTGACACAAAACGTGACCACACAATCGAAAAAAGGGTGCATTTGGCTGCTTTAGACTACACTGGGCAAATCGCAAGACACCCTCTTTTCACGACGGAAAAGAGGGTCTCTCGAGAGTAGCGGGGCTCTGCCCGTTGGGCAACGCCCAGAGGGGCTGGTTGGTCTCGCTACGCTCAACGGTCTACGCTCCCCCGAATCTTCGGGATCGCTCCGGCTCGAACCAGCGACCTTCGGATTATGAGCCCGACGAGTGGTTAATAAAAACAGTAGTTTATGAAGCCAACGTGACTAAAACGTGACCGTACTGCTAAAAAGATAGATCGGCCGCCCGGCCATCCAGAAAGCCCCATTGGTCGAAGGATCAGTGGGCTTTCGATTTTGGGGATTATGCGACACATGGATTATCACCCGCAAGATGCTGGGATCCCCGCCATTAGCGGGGTTCAGTCCATATACCTTCCGTCGGTAAATGACACTTTTGGGCGGGAAAACGGGGCTGGCCGCTGCCTTTGGCGGGGTACAATTTGACCTATGGTGACTAGTTTAGAGGCACCGGGAGTACGCTTCGGATGAGGCATGAACTAGACCTTGGAAAAACAGAATGTCTCATTTAGTTTTAGGCCCAAATGTCCAAAAGGCTTTGAACCGATGCAGGTAGGTCGCCCCTTAAACAGGAATGATTTGTATTAACCTGATACGGCCCTAAATTAAACTCCGGATGATGGAAACACGCAGTAAGTTATCGCGCTGGTTGCACTGGTCGTGGCGGGTGGCCTGGATTGTATGCTTACCAGTGGTGTCGTGGTGTGGTGATATAACTGGGATTGTAACCTATGCGCCTCCCGCTCAGACCACTGCGGTTATGTTGAGCCCCTATGCCCGTAACTCTTATCGTCCCCCGGCCCGTGAAACACGCAGTCCCAGCGATGAAACCATTATCGTTTATCTCGAAGGGCACACCGCATTGCCTGCTGTCGCGACGGACTTGGTCCCGGTGGTGGATCAGAGGGAGATCAGTATCCAGCCCCATGTAATGTCGGTGATAGTTGGTACCACGGTGGAATTTCTCAATAGTGACAGTGTATATCACAACCTGTTCTCCCTTTCCCGGGCCAAACGGTTCAACCTGGGGCGTTACCCCCGGGGCCAGAGCCGTCGGGTGCGGTTTGACCGAGCTGGGGAAGTGGAAATCTTCTGTGACATCCATACGGAAATGAACGGAGTGGTATTGGTCCTGCCTAATCCCTATTTTGCCCCTATCGATCACGAGGGACGTTACCGTATTAAAGATGTGCCCCCCGGTACTTACCAGGTCCGGGTATGGCGCGAGAAATCGCGGGGCGCAGCAGCCACCGTAACTCTCCAGTCCGGGTCAGAAGAAATAATCCTCAACTTTAACCTGTAGCACCTGATAATGACAGTCCCGAGATCCCCCAAGGTAAGTCTCCGGCTCAAGATCTTTATTCCGTTCCTGCTATTGACGCTGGCGATCATCGGCCTGATCACCACCCTGGTGAATCAGCGCTTCACTACCGAGATGCACCGCAACCTGGAGAATTCACTGGAAAACGCCGGGGCCGTTTTTTATACCTATTTCCGCAATAATATAGAACGCCTGATAGATAAAGCCGGGAATGTGAGCGCGGATGCCCGGCTACAGGCTTCGTTAACCACTTTGGACCGGCCCACGATTGCCCAAACTATGATGGAACTCCATCGGGACCGGCGAGCGGATCTACTGGGCCTGGTCTCCCCGGGAGGGACCCTGGTCACCCTTGAGGGCTGGCCTATCGATCTCTTTCCGGATCCCTTATCGGAGCCGGTGATCACCGATGCCCTGAACGGTTACCTGTCCGGCGATATCATGGCACTAGCCGATACCCTGGTGGCCATCGCCGCCGCGCCGGTTCTTACCCGGCAGGTGGTGCAAGGTGTTTTGGTCATGGGCCAGCAAATGGATCAAACCTTCCTGGATGAGCTGCGACTGATGACCGGCTGTCATCTGGCGTTTGTGGTGAATGGCCAGGTGCCGTATAGTACCCATTTTCCCGGAGACCGGGCCGAGGCAGCGACCATATTCGCTCCCCTGCGAGAATCGACCGGTGTAATCGGTTTCCGGGCCGATGGTGAGCGTTATCTGGGGATCAGGGCGGCTATCACCAATGCCGCCAACCTGAGCCAGGGCGACCTGATAATTTATAAGTCGCTCGACAAAGCCCTGGCCTCTCTAGGCCCTATCCGCCGCAATAGTTACCTGATCGGCTTGGGGGGGATCCTCCTGTCCCTGATTTTCAGTTATATCCTAGCTCGCAGCGTAACCCGCCCGGTAGAGGAGCTGGCGGCTGCCAGCCGCGCTTTCGGCGAAGGCCAGCTGGATACTGCGTTACAGGTCAGGTCTAACGACGAGGTAGGTAGCTTGGCCTACGCCTTTGAGGAAATGCGTACCTCTCTGCTCGAGGCCCGGGAGGAGTTGGTCAAGACCGAACGCCTCTCCACGGTTGGGAGGATGGCCAATGCGATTATCCATGACTTCAAGCAGCCTATCACCAGTGTTAAGGGTTTCGCTGATCTGCTGCGCCTGCCCGTGATCGATGAACATAAGCGGGCGGAGTATGCAGATAGGATTCTGGGTGGTCTTGACCGGATGATGGAAATGGTCAACGAATTGCTTGATTTCGCCCGCGGCGAAACCAATCTCCACCTGGAACCGGTGGACCTGAATGCTGTGGTAGCCGACGAGATCGACCATCTGCAGGGTGACATGTCTGTTACGGGATTAGAGCTCAGTTTTGTGCCTGGGGAGATCGAGACAATCACCCTGGACCGGCGGCGGATCAGACGGGTTATCGAGAACCTGATCGGTAATGCCCGCAATGCCCTGGCCGGTCGGGGCCGGATCACGCTGGAAACCGGTTCTCATAATGGTGGTGTATCCCTAACTGTAGCCGATGACGGTCCGGGGATCCCTCCCGAGATCCGCCAGACGCTATTCGATCCCTTCGTTTCAGGGGGTAAATCCAAGGGCACCGGCCTGGGGCTGGCCATCACCAAAAGCATAATCGAGGAACTGGGAGGTCGCATTGATTTTACCACCAAGACCGACGCCGGGACCACCTTCCGGATCTGGTTGCCGCTTAAGTAGCATGCGCCGGCTCATAACCCTTTTTCTCATCATACTGGCCTATCTACCGCCGGACTCCCACCTGTATGCCCAGCTCACCTGGTCCGGTGATGTGGCGGTGCTGGTTAAGGGATTGGACCGTCACCTCACCGAGAACCAGAACATTCGCCAAGATGATCCCTTCAACGAAGTACGGGTCCGGCTCTTTCCCCGCCACTGGGTTACCGACCGGATCGCTTTCTTCGGTGAACTGTTCTACGACAACGGCGCCTCCCTGCGGGTTAACGGCGCCTACGTGGTCATCACCAGTCTATTGGATTACCAGGGGGTCAACTTAAAGGCCGGCCTGATTCCCAGCCCCTTCGGCAACTATAGCCTGAGGAGCACCTATTTCAATCTGAATCCCCTGATCGGGATACCGTTGATGTGGCACTACAAAACCCCCATGCCCACCACCATGTACCCCACAAATGAGCTCCTCCACCAGGAAAAGGTAAAGGAGAATACGTTGGGGTACGCGCCCATCGGTTACGACGCCTGCTGGGACACCGGTGTGGAGCTCTTCGGCGACCTGGGCTGGCTGGAATACAGCTTGGCCGTAACCGATGGGGCTATGTCGTCCCCTCGGGCCAGCGCCAACAATGGCCGGCAGCTGATCGCCCGGTTGGGTTTGAATTTCACTACCAGTTTACGTCTGGGTGGTTCGGTGGCCCGGGGGCCCCACTTCCTGCCCTCGGCAGCCACCGAGGATTATAACCGGGTTGAGGACTTCCAAGCCACTGTGGCAGGGATTTACGCCCAATATATTGTAAACCATCTCCAACTGTACGGCGAACTGGTCCGCAGTACCTGGGAAGCTCCGCGGGCCTATCTAGCCGAGGGGCAGGCCTACGCCGACGCCGGCTACCTGGAAGGCCGCTACGATTTCCTGGTGCGCTGGTACCTGGCTGCCCGGCTGGACTTCATCACTTACAGCCTGATTGAGAACACCACCAGTGGGAAGGATGAGGCCTGGGGTGATAAGCTTTTACGTCTGGAAACCGGCGTTGGGTACCGACTCAGCCGGGAAGCAATGGTGAAACTGGTGTATCAAAAGAACGACTACCAGTACGGGTGGAGAAATGCCGACCCGGAAGTGCTGGCACTACAACTGCACCTGGTGTTTTAGGAAGTTATGAGCGGCATGACCTCCTGGGAGCGTTCGCGATATATATCCAGTATAGGAGAAATACCAAGCCAAGGAGGTGTGGTAGAAGGCTTTGATTTGGATCGCTCTATCAGAGTGGGCTTGCTAGTTTTATTATAGCTCAGCAACCTCTTTGCGGTTTTCAGAAACTGGATATGATTCACCGCAAACGAGGTCTACAGCCTATATCAGTTCAGATCCTTTTGGACATTCGAGGCTAGAAACTAGAGACATTTCGCGTTTCCAAGGTTTAATTCACGCGTCCTCTGAATCGTTTTTCGCTTGATTATTTCGCGCCGATTCAGGATCTGTTGCCCTCGGCCCTCATTCCGGGTCCCGCTTTAGCGGGACGTGGCAATCTCCCCGCCTTATCCCGCCCGTTCGCCTACCCCGTCATCGGCGGGACAAACGGCCGCTAAGTCAACCGGCGTGGAACTCCTGGGCAGCCGGGCAGGTGACCCACAGGCAGACCCGCCCCAGCCGGCTCGACTCTTTAATTACGTAGGCCAGCACCGCTCCCATGAACACCGGGTCCAGGGGCAGGCCCGTTTCGCTAAAGACCTGCCGCACCAACCTTTCCCGCTCCGCCAGTGGGGGCAGCCGCAACCCCTTGGCCCGGCGTTGCCGGGGCCACAGCCATAGGCGAATATACCAGGGCTGGGTCAGCACGCCGGTGACCAGGGGGAAAACCTCCGCCAGTGCGGCCGCCATATTCCCGCTGGCTAGGGGGACGATATGATGATACCCGGGGTCGATGTGCTCAGCAAGCGCCTGGGCCGCCTGGACGTAGGCCTCGTCCCGCTGCAGGGCGCCTCCCGGTGGCAGATAAGTGTCGCTACGGTGGGTGACATACTTGTGCCACAGGAAATCGAGCAGGGTGGTAAATAAGGGACCGTTGCGCTGAATGACGTTGGGTAGCCGCCGCAGCCGCTCCACCATCAACCGTTGATAGTCGCCGCCCCGATAATGCTTGCCGTGGCTGACGATCTCTGTGTCGGGCAGCAGCCGGGCCAGGGTATAAGCGCTGTGTGAGCCCGCATAGGATAGCACATGCACCGGCTTCCGGGGGTCAAGGCCAGCCGCCAAAGCAGCCAAACTGCGGCGCTTTTTGCCACCGCCACTGGACAGTAGGTCCTCGCGCACCAGCAGCACTTCGTTCACCCCCAGCAAGCGGGCCAGCTGGGGTTCCGGTTCCAACTGCAAGGGTAAGCCCTCCAGCGAGGGATGGTCAACTAGCATGGCGGGCGGTTGAATCAGGCCAGGGCGGCGGCCAGTCTTTTCGCGGTGTAATGCGAACCGATCATGAATTTCATGGAAGGGCCATAGCTGGGCTCCGTGATAGCCCCAAGGAAGTATAGGCCGGGCACCGAACTCTCAAAATTTTTCGAAATGACCGGCAGGTGCTTTCGCAGCCGGATACGTGACTTCAAGTCAGCGGGCAGGAAGTCGAGCGTCCGCAGGTCGTAGCGGTAACCCGTGCCGGCGATGATAGTGTCATAGTGCTGCAGATCCGGCAACGCTCTGTGGCGGGTGACATTTTCCAGAAGCGGCTGGAAGTTGGGAGTAATGGTAGTTGCGGAGAAGATAGCGAGCAGCCGATTGAGGGGGGCTGATGGCAGGGCGTGGACCAGAGCCGGCGCCCGTACGACCAGGTTGAAGAGCGGTGCGGGAAGATTTAATGGCTCGGAGAAGTAGACCGGCTCCCTGAGGGTGTGCCATTCCACCTGGTTCCCGTTGGCCAGCAATACCGCGATCGACTCACCCGCCGATTGCCCGGCGCCGACCACCAATATTCGCTGCCCTCGAATACGCTGGATATCGCGGGTGAACCAGCTATGGATGACCTTTGGGCCCCCTTGCAGCTTGGCCGGGATATGCAGATGGTGGGCGATCCCGGTCGCGATAACCACTTGATCGGCCCGATAGCGGTCCCCCGATTCCAGCCGCACCTGGAAACCGGCGCCGTTGGACTGGATATCAGTTACGTACTCTTCCCGCACCGAATAGTCCAGCTGCTCCAGGCACCAATCTATATATTCGCGGAAAATACTAACCGGCAGCTGCCCCTGGAGCTGTTCCAGCGAGCGGCCGGATCCGGCGCAGAACCGTTGGAAGGAAAACAGGTCCTCGGGATGCTTGATGACCGAGGTGGGGTAATCGGACCGCAGCCGCATGTTGTCGAAAGTGTGTTCCTTCCACAATTCCATGGTCCGGCCGGCGATAATAAAGCGCCGCCCCCGGTGGGCCAGATAGTTGGCCAGCGATAAGCCGTAGGGCCCAGCGCCGATAATCAGTATGGGTGTGTGTTCCATTGCAATCTCCTACCAGCTGCCGATTGTCCGGCCCTGCACCGCAAAGATCGCGGTAAATACCAGGGTCATGGCGGCGGTGATGGGCAGGCAGTCCCAGGCCAGGGACAGGCCACTAACAACCGACGGTAGTGCTGCCCGCATCAGTCCCGGTTCCAGGTTACCAAGCAAAAAAGCCCCGGCGGTGATAAAGCCCAGGCTGAACCACTGCCAGAGGGTCAGGCCCAGGATATTGGTGCGGGGCCACTCGCCGCGTAGCAGTTCCATCAGCAACCGCTTGGTCCCATACAGGAGCAAATAAAGCGCCGTTACCAGGCCGGGGGTGGGACTGACCGGCACCAATGCCACCGCCAGCAGGATCAAATAAATGCTGAAGTTGGCCAAGGACGAATAGATCTGGGTGGGATACAGCGGCACCCCGGCCAGTTCGCTGTTGAAACGCAGCACTTTGGTCTCCGGATCATGGTAGCGGATGCCCCGGCCTTTGGGGTGCGGCCGTCCATGGCAGCAGCCGTAGTTCAGACAGCCCAGCCGCCCGATGGCCTGTGCCAGTGGTATCCCAAACGCCACCCCGTCGAATATAACTAGAGGATTCCAACCGTTGGCCCTGGAGAGGATGTAAACCACCACTATGCCCAGCAACAGGCCGCCCCACAGGGCAAACCCGGGCACCCGGAAGAATCGGGAGAGAGTCATCTCGCCCCGGATCAAACGGGGTAGGTCCAGCAAGCGGGCCATGGAATAGGTCCCCAGCGGAGCGCTGAGCGATAGCAATATGCCGAACAGGGCCAGGCGGGCATCGTGTAACGTCACTTGGCGGTAACCCAGGTAGAACCAGAAATGCGACAGAGCCATCAAGAACCCCAGCCCCACCAGTACCCCGAAGGTGGTCACGGTGAAATGCCTGGTCCTGAACAGGGCGACGGGGCCGAAATCGTACTTTGGGGCTATGCTGCTCACTGAGCCGGAATCTCAAGGTGGAAGTTCAGATCGACGTAGTCCTGTACTTTCATGGGGCCCATACCCACCAGGGGCAGTCCGAAGGCGGTGGGAATTATCACCAGGCTGCCATCCGCCTGCAATCGGCCGTTCTGCTGACTGATAGTGACGTCCACGGCCTGCTCATTGGTGATACCGTTGAATGTCAGTTGCCCCGTTAAAGTGGCAGTGCCCGGCGTCAATTGGGCTCCGGTGGTGGCCACGAAGGTGATCCGGGGGTGCTTCTTTACTTTGATTACGCTGGTGTGCAAATGGGCGTCACGCATGAAGTTTTTGGTAGTGAGGGCCTTAGATGGGATCTCCACCGTGATGGTACGGCTGCCGCCACTATCGATCGGTCCAACAGTAATCTCGAAAGTCTCTACCACCACCGGGAAATCGTGACTAGCGGCGTGCCCCAGCCCGCTGATAGTGCCATTTACCTGGGTCAGCGAGGTCTGGCCGACCAGGGCCGGGGGCAACAATAATGCGGTGACTAGAGCGATTGGTATAAATCTGAACATTCGCTTCTCCTTATGGTTATCATTGGTTCTGATTCAATTCTTGGTGCACCCGCAGATCGCTGGCCGCAGTGATACGGGCCATCGTACTATCTATCCGGGACAGGGTCTTGGTCACGGCGGTGCGCTGATACTGGGGTTGAACGTCGCGCCACACCTCTTCACGCCGGTGGAAAAGGATAAAAGTAGGGTGTGAGACGGTCTTATTCTTCATCAGCCTGTAGGAGAAAGTCGTGGTTCGCAAACCGAAGTGATCGATCAGCGCCAGGTCCTGATCGGCGATGAAGAGGAAAGACGCCTGTTGCCGTTCTTTCATCATGCGCGATTCGGCCGGGGCTTCGGCACTGACGGCAAAGAAGTTCAGCCCCCTCTCGGTAATCAAGTCGAAATTCTCAACTAAATCGGCCACCTGCCGGTTACAGTGGGGTCACCAGTAGCCGCGGTATAGATATACCAGCGTCCATTCGTTAGCCAGGAGGGAATCGGAAGGCACAAAGGTACTATCAGAGGTAGTCACCCAGGCCGGCCAGGGGGCCGCTTGGAGCGAGGGGCCGAAAGCGGCTAGCGCTAGGAAAAGGGCGGACCGTGCGGTGCGGTAAAAGGCTGTCAACAGGCATTCCACCCTTGGTAGCCACCCCACTGCTTGGATTTCTTGGCCCGGTACCGACATGCTACAGTTTAAACTGGTTTGTAAGATTCGTCAGACTGTCAACCTCCGACTTCAGTCCCGCAGCCGAACCAGATAGCTGCTGGGCACTGACGGCGGTGTCATGGGCGACAGAAGATACCTGCTCTATATTTCGGGTGATCTCCTCCACGCCCGCACTCTGCTCGGTGGTGGTGGTGGCTATCTGGTCAACAGCACTGGCTGCATTTGTAATGCCCTGTGAAATCTGGTCCAGAGCCTGGTCCGATTCCGACACTAAGCGCAGGCCCTCTTTTGAGAGCCCCTGGACTGAGGTCATGAAATTAACTGTTTCCCCTACTTCTCCCTGTACATCCCCGATGAGTTTACCGATCTCCTCGGTGGCTACCACGGTTCGATCGGCCAGCTTGCGCACTTCATCAGCCACTACTGCAAAACCGCGGCCGGCTTCACCCGCCCGGGCAGCCTCAATATTGGCGTTCAAGGCCAACAGGTTGGTCTGGTCGGCAATATCAACAATGACCTGGACCACGCCGCCGATCTGCTCAGAACTATTACTCAAATGCTTTAGCCGATCAGCAGCTTCCTGAACATTAGTAACTACCGATTCGAAGCCTTCCACCGTGCGGGTTACGGTCTGGCGGCCAGCGGCAGTCAACTCGGCGGTCTGATCGGTAATTTCCCTGGTGCGGGAAGCATTCAAGGTGGCCTCAGCGATCATGGCGTTCATTTCCTCAAAGGTAGTGGCAACTTCAGACAACTGATTCTGTTGATCCTCCGCGCCCTCAGCGAAAACCTCCGAAGCGGCGCTGATTTCCTCCGCGGCCTTGTAAACCCGCCGGGCGCTCTCGACCACATTAAGGAGCATGTCCTGAAGCACGCTCATGAAGGAGTCCAGCAATTGGCCCATGTGTCCTATCTCATCACGAGATTTGATGTTCAGGCGGCGGGTAAGGTCTCCCTCCCCTTGCTCGATGCCCTCCAATACCTGGATCGCTGCGTTGAGCGGTTTGGTAAGACTGACGGTGATCACGAACGCGATAGAGGCACCTGTGAAGGTGGTAACAGCCAATAGCAGAAACATGGAGAGTATCGTCTGCCGGCGGACCTCGCTGGCATTGCGGATAAACTTGATGCCCATATCTCCGGCGAAATTCAGTATCTCACCGATAGCGCTTTCAATCCGCTGCAGCTGAGGAGCCTCCCGGCCATGGATTAGGACTTGGGCCTCGACCCGATTACCGGCCTTGATCAGGGTGGTGATCTCATCGCGTAAGGGCCGCCATTCCTGGAAACTGGAACGCCCCCGATCTATGATGGTTTGGTCACCGAGGAACCGCTCTTTAAGTACGGCGAAGTGGTCAAGTACTTCCGCCTCCAGCCGATCGATGTCTTCAGTAGCACTATCGATATCGACCGTGGAATCGGCCAGGCGAATATCCTTCATCCGGGCCTGAATGGCCGTCACACCGATCTGAATGTCGCGGGTGGCGTTGCTGACGGTATATGGATGACGGTACAGCTTCTCGGTCAAACCGGCCAGCACCTGCATCTTCCCGATGGCCAATATACCGACCACAAAAGTGAGCGTTAGTACTATCGAGAAACCTAACAGCAAGCGGATGCCAATCTTCAGATTCATCAGTTTAGTCAGCAGGAATTGCATTCCTCAACCTCCTCTCAAAACTTTTCCGGTTGGTAGCCGTGGTACCACTCTATAGGTGAGATGCTCTCAGGTGATAAATGGTAACAGGTCGGACAGTTGGTTCAGGGCGCCGGTGCGATGGTCTGCCAGACGCGGCAGCGCCTGCTGGTCGGTATACCCCCAGCGGGCCAGGAAACAACGGGCGCCGGTGGCGACTACCTGCTGGACATGGACTTGCCTCCATCCTTTTGCACCCAAATCCTCTCTTAAGATCTGGTATAGCTTTGGGGGGCAAAGTCACTTTTTGTCGTGGGAGCAAAATTATTTCCTTACCTGATAGTACGCAGGGCCAGTTGCATGCCGCGGGAGATTTGCTGGCTGCCCTCAACCCTGGTCCAAATTGGGCCGCTGAATCTGAACACGGCGGAAACTGATTCAGTCAGTTCAAAGTCCAGTCCGGCGCTGCCCTCAATAAATAATCCCCCTGAGTTGTCGGCCGGCATTCCGTCCCAGTAGTCCTCTATTTCCAGGCGGAAGTTTAGCGTCAGATAAGGGAAAGCCCGCCACAGCCGGTAGGAGTGGCCGATAGCATGGAAGTCTACCTCCAGCCGCGAGCCGGGCTGAAATCCCCGGGGACTCTTAAAGAGGCGCGGCCGGAAGCGGGCCACCAGACCGGTCACCCACGGGAACTCCGACCGATGCCACCATTCACCGTAAAAAGTGACTGACGTTGTGCCCGTGCCCAAGACGAAGTGGTGATGATTAACCGAATCCGCGGCTCCACCGAAAAGATTCACCTCATAGGAAGGGGCGGTCGGTAGAGCCAGATTGGCACCGATAAAAAGGCGCTGACCGGGCCCGAACTGGGTGTTTGATAGCACCAACCGCAACCCAACCTGGAGGTCCCGTAATCCCCGCACCGACTCCCTACGGTGGTGAACATCGGCCTCCTGGGCTTCCTGTCGCCAGTGTATAAAGGGCAGTGTGATCAAGGCGTTAAGGCGCGGATGCAGCCCATAGAGGCCAAACAGCACTACCTGGTGTACCTGAGTCCGGCCAAGGTGTTCCTCAGCAATGGCGGTGCCGGCCTCGTATCTAGGACTCAGAGCAGCGAAATTGTAGGCGACGCCCAGCAATAGCGATCCTTTGCTTAGCGCAATACCCTCGGTGGTACTCCCGACCGGGAGTGTGGGATTGCTTCATAGTGGTCACTGGCCCCATAAGGGGTTGATAATCAGGATCAGGGTGAACAGTAGAATCAGCCAGCGGGAATTGATATTTTGCTTCGCGGTCATCTGTAATACGGCCTCAGGCCGGGGTCTCTTCCGCGGCTTCCAGTTCCTTATACGCCGCCCGCACGTCGCCCAGGCAGCACTTGCCTTTAGGATTCTTAACCTCGCAGCTGCAGCTCCCGG
>CBDVAP010000052.1:0-17149 GCA_965372015.1 uncultured bacterium
TGATTCTGGGCGCCATTTTCCGGGGGCCGGGCGTGGAGCTGCCCGTCGGTGATACCCAAATCCTGCCGGGTGATCGGTTATTGATCTTTGTCAAGAACGAGCAGCTGGAGAAGGTGGAGAAGTTCTTCAGCTAGGTTGGCGGGATCGATGAATAAAAAGGCTGTATTCAATACACTCAGTATTCTGGTCATCATCATCGGCCTGTGCATGCTGTTCAGCGTAGCCTGGGCGGCTTACTTCGGTGATGGCGACCTGCGGGCGCTCCTGTACTCCATCGGCATCTGCCTGTTGGTGGGGGGGCCGGGTTATCTCCTGACCCGCGGGAAGTATAATCTCACCAGCCGGGACGGCTTCGCTATCGTGGCCCTGGGTTGGACCACCATGGCCTTGTTCGCCAGCCTGCCCTTCTATTTGTCCGGGGCCATCACCACCTTCACCGATGCCTTCTTCGAAGCCATGTCGGGCCTGACCACCACCGGGGCCACCATTCTAGGCGATGCTGCCCGCCATCCCCATCTACCCCAGGGTATCGAGAGCATGCCCCGGGGAGTCCTCTTCTGGCGGGCCTTTATCCAGTGGATCGGAGGCATGGGGATCATCATGTTCTCAGTGGCTATTCTGCCCCTCATGGGAATGGGGGGGACTTCCCTGCTGCGGGCTGAGGTGCCCGGCCCCACCGTGGATCGAATCCAGCCCCGCATCCAGCAGACCGCCAAGACCCTGTGGCTGACATATCTAATCTTCAGTGGCGCGGAAGCATTGCTGCTGCGCCTGGGCGGACTTTCCTGGTTCAGCAGCCTGACCCACACTTTCACCACTATGGCCACCGGCGGCTTCTCCATTAATAACGCCAGTATCTACGGCCAGTCGGCCTACATCCAGTATGTGCTGATTTTCTTCATGCTCATGGCCGGGATCAATTTTACTCTGCACGGGAAATTGATCCTGGGCCGTGAAAATCACTACAAAGGTAACCAGGAGCTATATTTTTTCCTGGGCACCATCGGCGTGCTCACCGTGATAATTTTCATCGACATCGCCGCCAATAACTATGGTTGGGGGGAGTATAGCTTCCGCCAGGCCCTGTTCGTCACTACCTCCATCACCACTACCACCGGTTACGGCACGGTGGACTATGAAACCTGGTCGCCATTCGCCCAGATGCTGGTCTTTACCCTGTTTTTCGTGGGCGGCTCAGCCGGCTCCACCGGCGGCGGAATCAAGGTCATCCGCATCCTGGTGCTGTCCAAATACATTATTGCTGAGATACGTAAACTGGTCCATCCCAATGCCATCATCCCGGTGCGCATCGGCCAGCGCTCCATCCCGGAAACGGTGATTCGCAACACCATCGGGTTCCTGCTGTTTTACCTGGGGATTCTCCTGCTGGTAGCCGTGGCACTCACCTTTTTTAACATGGATATGTTCTCGGCCCTCAGCGCCTCAGCCTCGGCCCTGGGGAATATCGGGCCGGCCTTCGGTTCGGTGGGACCCTACAACAACTACGCGCATCTGGCGGACCCGGCCAAGTGGCTGCTCAGTTTCACCATGCTGCTGGGCCGCTTGGAAATCTTTACCGTCATGGTGATGTTCAGCCGCACCTTCTGGAAGTGAGGTTCGCCCGGGACGAATACATGCAATACATTCAAATTGAATCCTCCGAGCCCGTAACCACCATCACGATTAATCGTCCGAAGGTGCTTAATGCTCTCAAACCCGAAGTCCTTGGGGAGTTGACCGCCGCCTTCGACCGGATCGATACGGATCAGACCCGGGCGGTGATCCTTACCGGGGCGGGCGACAAGGCCTTCGTAGCCGGCGCCGACATCAAGGCCTTTGCCTCCCTGGACGAGGCCGGCGCCCTGGATTTCGCCCGGCGGGGTCAGGCCCTGACCATGAAAATCGAACGCTTCCCCCGGCCGGTTATCGCGGCTGTCAACGGTTTTGCCCTGGGCGGCGGCTGCGAGTTGGCCCTGGCCTGCCATCTACGGGTAGCTGCGGAGCAGGCCAGGTTTGGGCAGCCCGAGGTCAGTTTGGGGGTGATAGCCGGTTTTGGCGGCACCCAACGCCTGCCCCGGTTGGTGGGCAAGGGGGTGGCCCTGGAGATGCTCACTACCGGCCGGATGATCGACGCCGCCGAGGCGCTGCGTATTGGCCTGGTCAACCGCGTGGTCTCTTTGGACCGGCTGCTGCCAACCTGCCGCGAAATCGCCGAACTGATCGCCGCCCAGGGCCCCAGGGCGGTGGAATTGACCATTAAGGCGGTCAACGAGGGCCTGGACCAGGACCTGGCGTCGGCCCTGGAGCTGGAGGCCCGCCTGTTCGCCCAAACATTCAACACCGCCGATATGCGTGAGGGCACCCAGGCCTTCATCGAGAAGCGCAAGCCGGATTTTAAGGGGCAATAGGTACGTCGTAAATGACCGCCACCATTGAAACCACACCCGCGGGTGTAACCCTCCTGAAGTGCCACAATCCCGTCTCAAAGGAGCCCCTCCGCGAGCTGCAGTGCCATAACCTGGACGAAGTGGACCGGTTGTTGGACAACCTGCGCCGGGCCGCCGCGAAATACAATTTCTCGCCGATCAGTGAGCGGGTGCGGCTGGTGCACCGCTTCCGCAAGGCACTGGCCCGCAACCTGGATCGCATCATCGACAGTATTTGCGCTGAAACGGGCAAGCAGCCGGCGGAGGCGCTCACGGAGGTTTTCGGGGCCTTCGAGATCATGCGGGGCAGTGAGCGGCTGGCGCCGTCCACTCTGCGCCGGGAATGGCGTTCCAGCGGCACACTGGCCCACAAATCGGTCTACGTGGATTACCGGCCCCACGGGGTGGCCACGGTCATCTCCCCCTGGAACTATCCCCTGTTGTTGGTAGCCGCGCCAGCGGTGGAAGCGCTGCTGGCAGGTAACACGGTGGCCGCTAAGCCGTCGGAGCATACTTGCTTGACCGCGCTGCTGATCAAGGAAATCTTCGATCAGGCCACCGGGCGGCCGGAGTTGCTGGAAATGTTTATCGGGCTGAGTGACGTGGGCCAGCGATTGGTCAGCTCGCCACTCACAGATGTAGTCTGCTTTACCGGCAGTACCAAAATCGGCCGGGAGGTGGCCCGGACCTGTGCGGACCTGCTCAAGCCGACGATCCTGGAGTTGGGCGGCAAGGACCCTATGATCGTGCTGGAGGACGCTAACCTGAAGCGGGCCGCCAAATCGGCGGTGTGGGGCGGGTTCTTCAACGCCGGGCAGAGCTGTGTCTCAGTGGAGCGGATTTACGTGCTGGCACCGGTCTACGATCAGTTCATGCGGCTGCTGCGTGAGGAAGCCCGAAAGCTTACCGCCGGCGGAGCAGCCGATGACGCCATCGGCGCCGTGACCCTGGAGTCACAGTATGATAAGATAATGGACCACATCAAGGACGCCGAGTCCAAGGGGGCCCGGGTGGAGATTTTCGGCCAGCCGGACGGGCAGCACCTGCCACCGGTGCTATTGACTGAGGTAGACCATAGCATGGCGGTCATGACCGATGAGACCTTCGGTCCCGAGTTGGCGGTGATGAAGGTCGAGTCGGAGGATGAGGCCATCGAAAAAGCCAACGACAGCGCCTATGGTTTAAGTGCATATGTCTTTACCCGCAACGAGCGTCGCGGTCGCCTGGTTGCCCGCCGGCTGATGTGCGGGGCCGTGGCCCTCAACGACGTGATCGTGCAGTATGCCGTGGGTTCCCTGCCCATCGGTGGTTTTCGGGCCAGCGGTATCGGCAAATTCCACGGCCGGGAGGGGCTGCTTAGCTTCTCGCTCCAGCAGTCGGTGGCCGGCAGCCGCATCAGACTGCCGATGGAACTGTGGTGGTACGACCTGGGGCCCAAAACCCACCGGCTCATGCAGGCCTTCGTTAAGTGGTGGTACCGCTGAGTACCTTCACGGGGTCATGAAAATCCTGGGCATAGAACACGTGGCCATCGCCGTACAAGACCGGGAAGAGCCCATCCGGGTGTTTCACCAATTGCTGGGCCTTAAGGACGTAGGCGCCGAACAATTGCCCGAGCAGCAGGTGATCACCCACACCTTCGACACCGGCCGGGGCAAAGTGGAGTTGTTGGAGGCCACCGGTCCCGATTCCCCCGTATCCCGTTTCATCCATAAAAAGGGACCGGGGATGCACCATATCGCCTTTTTGGTGGATGACCTTTCGGCCTGGCTCCGGCACTTGGAACTCTGTGGGGTGGAGCTCATCGATCACCGGCCCCGCCAGGGCGCCGGGGGCTATCTGATCGCCTTCCTGCACCCCCGTTCCACCGCCGGTATTCTGGTGGAACTATGCCAGAAACCCTGACCCTTAAGGACAAACTCAAGCGCCTGCCCCGGCAGCCGGGGGTCTATCTGTTCAAGGATTCAAAGGGTGAGACCATCTACATCGGCAAGGCCAAGGTATTGCGCCACCGGGTGCGCTCCTATTTCCAGGCCCCCGGCGGCAAGGATCGCAAGACCCGGCGCCTGTTGCCCAAGATCGCCGACCTGGATTGGATCGTGCTGCCCAACGAGATCGAGGCCCTGATCTGTGAACAGGACCTGGTGCGGCATCACCAGCCGCGCTACAATATCCTGCTCAAGGATGACAAGTCCTACCCCTTTATCATGGTCACCAGGGAGCCGTTCCCCCAGGTGCTGTTGACCCGCCGGGTGCAGCGCGACGGCCACCGTTACCTGGGGCCCTACACCGATGTAAAGCGGCTGCGCGAGACCTTGCGCGTGCTGCACAAGATTTTCCCCATCCGCAGCTGCACCTACCACATCACCGCCGACACCATCGCCCAGGGAAAATATAAGATCTGCCTGGACTATCACATCAAGCGTTGTTACGGTCCCTGTGAAGGGCACGAGAGCGGTGAGGCCTACAACGAGATGATCACCGGCGTGGTGGCCTTCCTGCAGGGGCGCACCGCTGAGATCCTTAAGCGGCTGACGGTGGAAATGCAACAGGCCGCCAAAGAGCTGCGCTTCGAAGACGCCGCTCGTATCCGCGATCAGTTCCATTCCATGCGGCACTACGCCCAGCGCCAATCCACCCTGACCAAGGACCTGTGCGACCGGGACGTGCTGGCGGTGGACGTGGCCTCCAGCTACGGCGTGGGGGTGGTGCTGCGGGTGCGGGATGGCAAACTGGTAGGTAAGGAGAAATTTGACCTGTCGATTGCCGACCCCCAGCTGGCGCCGGAAAATTTCTACGGTTTTCTGAAGCTCTATTATAGCCGGGCCGACTTCATCCCGCCGGAAATTCTGGTTCACGAACCACCTGACGACCGCCCGGGCATAGAAAGCTGGCTGGCCGAAATGGCTGGGCACAAGGTGCGGCTGCATGTTCCCCAGCGCGGTGAGAAGGTGCGGCTGGTGGCCCTGGCCCGCCAGAACGCCACCCTGATGCTCAACGAGATCAAGTTGCAGAAGACTCGCCGGCGGGAGCTGCTGCCCTCCTCGGTGGAGCGCCTCCAGGAAGACCTGGGCCTGGAAGTGCCCCCCCGGCGCATCGAGGGCTTCGACAATTCCAATATCCAGGGGGCCCACCCGGTCTCCTCCATGGTCTGCTTTTTAGATGGCCGGCCGCGTAAAAGCGATTACCGCAAGTACCACATCAAGACCGTGGCCGGGGCCGACGACTTCGCCTCCATCTACGAGGTGGTCACCCGGCGTTACCGGCGGGTACTGGATGAGAGCACACCGTTGCCCGACTTGGTGCTCATCGACGGGGGTAAGGGGCAGCTCAGCATGGCCAAGGCCGCCCTGAACGACTTGGGGCTGGCTTACCTGCCGGTGATTGGGCTGGCCAAACGGTTAGAGGAGGTTTTTCGCCCCGGCCATGCCGAGCCGTTCAATATTCCCAAACACTCGCCGGGTTTGGGGCTGTTGCGCCGGGTGCGGGACGAGGCCCACCGCTTTGCCATCACTTTCCACCGCCAACAGCGCTCCCGGGCCATGACCACTTCGGTGCTGGACGATATCTCCGGGGTGGGTCCCAAACGGTTGCAGGCTATCTGGAAAGCCTTCAGCTCTTTGCAGGAGCTGGCCCGAACCGAGGTAGAGGTGATCGCCTCGCGGGCCGGGTTGCCGGTGGCGGTGGCGGAGGCGGTTAAAGAGCGGGCCGGACAGGTGGAACAGACGAGCGGCTGATTAGCCCCAGCACATCTCCCACTTGTTTGAGGACATAATTGGGGGTATACTCATAACGGCCGTGATACTTAAGATAGTGGCCCGGCAACCGATTTAGAATACCGTGGAGACCTTAGACCCAGAAACCTCCGTCCCTGCTGGCCAGGGTGCCCCTCCGGTGTCGGTCGCCAAGGTCGTTCTGGCTGTGGTGGGCGGCTCGCTGCTGTTGATGATGCTCATCGACGGCACTTACCTGGTCAGGCAGTACCGCGCCCCCTGGAAGCGGCTATACCACCAGAACTTCGACGATCCCCGCCTGCAAGTGGTGGCCCAGGGACTGCTGGCCTATAGTCAGTTCAACCTGCAGCCCTGGCGAGTGGTCCTGGACTACCAGGACTCCACCGTGTTCTGGCTGTACGCCGACACCTCACGGGCCCTGCGGACGACGGACATGTTCGCCCGGCGCATCACCTTCGACCAGGGCACCTTCCTGCAGTATGCCATTCTGGGGGCGGAGCATCTGGGCTATCACTCCCGGGTGGAGCTATTTCCCAAGGGGGAATATGGTCTCCTGGGTGATTGGATAGGCATCGACAGCCTGCCGGTGGCCCGGGTGCAACTGACTCCCGCTGACAAGCAAAATCCCGGGCTGTACCAGGCCATGTTCGACGTGCGGCTGTCTCGAGTGCCCTTCCGGGATACGCCCATACCTACTCGCTTGGAGGAATTTTTCCACCGCCAGAACTACAACTCCCAGATGCGGCTGCAGCTGGTACGGGCTGAGGATGATAGGGATCTATTGCAGGAAATTCTGCAGGCCGCGCTCGAGATCGACCGAAACCTGAAGCGGGTGGTAAATGAGGTCACATTTTTCCGGACCACCGAATACCAGAAGAATCGCTACCGCGACGGCCTCACTGCCGATACCTTTGACTATTCTACCTTGGGGAAGTTTTTCTGGCAGGTATCGCATGCCCTCATGCCGGTAGTGCAACAGGATGCCGCTGATATTCTGGTCGCCAGCCTCTCACGGGTGGTGGAGTCTTCACCGGCCTATGTTGTGATCTCATCCCAGCACAACGGCCGGGTGGATCAATTGCGGGCTGGGATGTTGTTCGCTCGAATACAACTTGTAGCTACCGCCGTCGGTGTGGCGGTGCTGCCCATACCCCAGGTGGTGCGTGACTACCCGGAGATGTTCGACCCCTATGTGGATCTACACGCCGGGTTTGCTTTGCGTGGGTTCCGGGTCCAGATGGTGGCGGGATTGGGGTTGCCTGCCCGGCAAGTGGCGCCCGAACCACGCCGATTCATGCTGGATATTGTGGAAGAGGGGCCACCACCGAAACCGAAGCCGAAGAAAAAGTATGTCTGGCGGGACCACCGGCGGCGCGAATACAGGCCACCGGGCCGCTAGGATTCCAGCGACTCGCGTAGCTCCTTATACAACCGGGCCAGCTCTGCGGGGATCGGGGTGGGCTGCCAGTCGGTGCGGCTGACAAATACCGCCACCTGCTCGGCTGTGGTCACTATCTTCCCACCCAAAGTGAATTCAGCCGCCAACATAAAATATCTGTCGCCCATATCTTGGGCCCACATCCAGCCGGTGGGCTGATCAAACAGGCGTAACGGTTCCTTGTAGTCCACTCTGGTTTGGGCCACCACCGGCAGGCTGCCCTGCTCCAACAACCGTTCCAACGGAAAGAACTTCTTCAGCAGGGCGTTGCGCAGGTCTTCCAGCCAGCGGACATAGACGATATTGCTTACCACGCCTGCGAAATCCACGTCGTAGGTTCGGATTTCCAGCGGCAGTTCAATCTCGAAGGGTCTGTCTGCAGTGGGTGACATGGGCTGGCTGTACTTTTTACCCGCCGGCGGCCGGGTTCCGCCCCGGGCTACTTGCTTCCGTTTCAGGTCAGGGCGGTCTTTAAAATCTGGGTCGCCTCTTTCTCGGCCTCGACGATCAATACCAGCCGGTCGTGGAGATCGTCCAGCAGGGCTTGGCTCCCTGCCTTGTCCAATGGGAAGTCGCTGATGGCTTCCTCGCGCAAGGCGGCCTGTTCCGTCCGGATCCCTTCCATCTCCGGGATGGCGTCCATCCCCTTGTCCAGGAAGGTCTGCTCCGCCCGGAAAATCAGCTCCCGGCTGCGGCGCAGCAACGATATTTCGTCCGGTAAGGCTGCTTCCGCCAAACCGGTCCAATGCCGTTCCAGCTCCCGGTATCGGCCAGCCAATTCCTTCAACCGCGGCTTGCCCACCACCTCAGCGGCTTCCTCCAGGAAATCGGCATACAGCCCCCGTAGGGCGCCACCGCCGGTCTCCTGGGTCTGAATGCATTTGTAAGTCCATTGCAGCCCGACGAACAGGTTCAGGCCGGGGGGAAATACCTTGAGCCAACCCTTGCGGGCCTTGGAACTGTTTATCATCCCGGCCCATTTTTCCAGACCCAGCAGGCCGAAGTTGTTGCGAGGGTGGGGCGGATTGAGCATCCGGTCCCAGCATTGGCGGATGCCACGATTGATACCCTCCTCCAGGTCGATGGGGCTATTGGGCGGAGCTAAGGTCAGGCTGCGAAAGGAGAGAGAATCAATGCTCTCCCGAGCGCTGGCCAGGTCCGATGGTGAGATAGTGACCGGGGAACGAGCCTGGTCCGCCACCAGGAAATCGCGGCTTTTGACGTCATAGGTCAATACCAGCACGGCGTGATCGCCGTACTCCGTTTCCTCAGCGTAGTAGGGCAGCTGTGTCCGGTCGAGGTGCACAATAACCGGGAGGCCCTGGGCCAGGTCGCCATTCAAGTTGGTTTCCGCCTGTTGGGCGCTTCTGGTCATGCGCACATTGGTTTCCAGCCCCAACCGGCGATATAGCCCATCCATGTACTGGCCGAACCTGGTGGTGTACCGTTGGGCCACCCCGATAAAAAGGGTGGGCTCGTAACCGTCATATTCGAAATTAAAATATGCAAAACCGATACCTCCGCTGACGCCAAATAGCATGGCTTCCGTCAGTGGCTGCTGGTTATAAGCAGCCGTGGCGCCGTGGAACGACAATACATGCCGGATGGCGGTGGTTTCACTATAAATACCACCGAACTCCAGGTTTTTAAAATTCATTTACGTCTCCAAAATACAACACTCAAGTTGCGAAAAGCCTGGGAGCGTGTTTGAAATGCAGTACTTAAATCCAATATACACAGGTAAGTCTCCAATACCAAGGCCGTTTTTAGCCAATGCCCTGTGGGTCGAATGGTTCCCCGGACCGTTCAATTTTTCGCATCCGGCCCCCAGCGACTGAGCGCGGCCAGCAGTTCCGCGTGAATCAGACCGTTGCTGGCCAGCACCCGCTCTCCGCTGAAGGGTAGTTGGCCACCGCGCCAATCGGTCACCAAGCCCCCCGCTTCCTTGCATATCAGTTCTCCGGCACAGATGTCCCAGGGATGGAGATTGGCCTCGTAAAAGGCCTCAAACCGCCCGGTGGATACATAGCATAGGTCGAGCGCCGCCGCCCCCAACCGACGGATTCCCTGGCAATGGCCATATAACTCCTTGAACAACTCGAAGCTCTCGTAAAACACCCGGTCGTGGGTATAGGGGAAACCGGTCACCAGCAGCGCCTCCTGCAAATTATCGACGGTGCTCACGTGAATCGGTGCCCCGTTCAACGTTGCTCCCTGATCCTTAACGGCCACGAATTCCTCCCCTTGGGCCGGATTTAATACCACCCCCACCACGGTCTCATTCGTTATCTGCAAGCCGATGGACACCGCGAAAATTGGCAGGCCGTGGATGTAGTTGGTGGTGCCATCCAGGGGATCGATCACCCACCGGTACTGGCTGGATGTGGCCTGCTGATAGTCGCCTTCCTCGGCAATGACGGCGTGATCGGGAAAGGCCTGGCGAATCCGGCCCACGATGGCCGCCTCACTCTCTAAGTCTGCCGCAGTGACTAAGTCCACCTCGCTCTTCTTTCGCACTCCCTCCAGCCGGCGGAAGTGTTTCATGATTATCTCCCCGGCTTCCCGGGCGGCTGCCAGGGCCACTTCCCGGGCTGATGATAGAGTACTCATGCGGGCGCGCCGGAGCAGGTGGTGCCGGTAGGCCTCACTGCGGCTTAGCCCGACGGTGTCTGTTGTCGCAACTGCTCGGCGTAGGTCAGATGTTTCCGGGAAAAGTATTCATCGGTCATCACTTTCAGGGAGCCGGTTAAGAATATAACACCTATCAGGTTGGGAATAGTCATTAAGCTGAGGGCGATATCGCCAAAATTCCAAACGAAACTGAGGGGCAGCACGGCGCCGATAAAGTTGAACGCCACATAAACCCACCGATAAGGCGTGATAGCTTTTGAACCCGCCAGGTACTCGATTGAACGGTCACCGTAATAGCTCCAGGCCACCATTGTGGTATAGGCAAACAGGAAGACGGAAAGATTAACGATTAGGCTGCCGATAAGGGGTGCGAAGCCGAAGCCGGTGCGGAAGGCCTCCCGGGTCAGTGCGGCGCCGGTCAGATCGGTGGCCTCCAGGACCCCGGTGGAGATGATGACGATACCGGTCATGGTGCACACCACCAGGGTATCGATGAACGGTCCCATCATGGCCACGGCCCCTTCACGCACCGATTCCTTGGTACGGGCGGCGGCATGGGCGATGGGCGCCGAGCCCTGGCCGGCTTCGTTGGAGTACAGGCCGCGCCGTACTCCCCACATTATCACGGTTATCAGACCGCCCCAACCGGCTTTCAGAGAGAAGGCCGCGGTGAATATGGTTACAAAACTGGGGACGATGGAACCCGGCCGGGAGAGGAAAATGAACAGGGCGCCCCCCACGTACAGTAGCGCCATGGTTGGCACCAGGCGGCTGGCCACGCTGGCGATGCGCTTGATCCCCCCGATAATCACCAGTCCTACCAGGAAAGCTATGGTCAGTCCGGTCAACCAATTGGGCCAGCCGTAGGCCCCCGCCGTCTGGGCGATGGTGTTGGCCTGGTTCATGTTGCCGGTGCAGAAGGAGCAGATTACCGCACAGGTGGCGAAGAAGATGGCCAACGGCTTCCAGGCCGGTCCCAGGCCCCGTTCGATATAATACATGGGGCCGCCCGAAGCTGACCCGTCTTTATGAATGGTCCGGTATGAATGGGCCAGGGTGGATTCGGAGTACTTGAGCGCCATACCGAGCAGGGCGGTCATCCACATCCAGAACAGCGCTCCCGGTCCACCCAGGCGCAACGCCAGCGCTACCCCGGCGATATTGCCGATGCCGATGGTGGCCGAGAGGGCCGCGGACAGGGCCTGGAAATGGGTCACATCACCTTCGTCATCCGGATTGTCATACTTCCCACCGACCACCTGGAAACTGTGCCTTAGTCTAAAAAGTTGGATCCACCGCAAGCGGAACGACACGAACAATCCGGTTCCCAGCAGAATAAAGATGAGTGGCAGGGAGATCCAGCCGCTGAAAGTTTCAGTGGCGGTGGTTAAGGCTGCACCTATGCTTCCAAGTGTTTCCAAGTTAATACCCCGCTTTATTCAGATGGATAGCGTTGTTACTACTGTATTACCCGCTATGGGCCGCGAATAATTTGGCTGATAATAGTCAACCTGAGGCCCGAATCACAACATAAAATCCAAGGATTGTTTCAGACCGGTAGCGGTTCGGTTGTATATTCTCGGCCGTGAACCGGGTTTTAATCAAGGAAATTAATGTCTGGACGGTGGTGCGCACGGTGTTCCCCCTGGCCTGGATCGTAGCCACGGTCCTTTTTCTGCTAACCTATCTGCTGGCTGGCGGCATGGTGGCGGCCTTGGCGGACGAATTTGCTGATCTGCCCTCGATAGACCCCGCCGCCGGGGTGGCCGTCGGGGTACTGGTCAGCCTGTTTTTCGGTTTCTTTGCCACCATTGGCGCCACCATCTGCGCAGCCATCGTGGCGGCGGCCTACAACCTTCTGGCGTCCCTGGGTGGTGGGATCACCATGCAAATGGACCCTGTGCCGGTCGGTGATGAGGAATCGGAGGGCGTGGCAGCCGCAGGGAACGCGGTAAATGAGAGTTAGGCCGATATTGGCTGTCCGGCTGCTGTTTTAACATTAAATTTTTTAGCGAATTACCCGAGCTGTATTAGTCTGAACCAGGTTGGCCCCCAAGGAAAAATATTGTGTCTAATGATACCGCCCCACCTCGGCGAGGACTGAGCATGGGTCGCCTCCTCCGGTTGGCGCTCCTGCTGTGCTCGATTGCCCCGGCCCTCATGACCGGCCCGCAGCTGGCTGCCCAGCGTTCACGAAAAGTCACCCTGTATGTCATTGACTTTGATAACCTGGCGGGCGACTCCAATCTGGATTGGCTGTCCCAGGCGCTCAAGGATATGATTCTGCTGCGCCTGGAGGAGGAGCCGCTGCTCAGGGCCAGGGATGCGGGGCAGATCGCTCCCTTCCTGGAGTCCCGCTCCGGGAGACGGCCGGCCAAGGGGACCCGGTTGGCGGGCAACAGTCTGCTGCTGATGGGCACCTATCGCCGTGAGGACGCTCGCCTGGTGATTGGCCTGCAACTGTTGGATATGGACAATTGGGCCGGCTTGAAACAGGAGACGGTCGAGGCTATCTACAGCGATATTCCCCAGGTTAATAAGCAGCTGGTGGAAACTGTGCTGGCCATGGTTAAGGGGCTCGAGTTTGCCAGCGGGGTGCGGCTGGATGCGCCACCCATACCACCGGCGGCTGCTGTCCCGGCGGACCGTTTGGAAGGGGAAGGCAAGTATCTCTCACCGGAGGAATACTCCCGGGATCTCCCCGCGGCCGGGGAAGATCTGGAGCAGGCCCTGACCGACTTGGAGGAGGTTATGGACCGCTATTCCGGTTTCCAGGGTGAGCAGGGGGACACTCGCCGGACGGGGGAGACCTATAGCCGGGAATTCAACCTGGAGGGCTTCGGCGCCCTGCCCGAGGAAAGGGCCCGGCATACCACTCTGTTCGAGGACGTACTGAAGCGGGTAGCCGACAACCCCTATTCCGCCGAAATCGGCCAGGTAGACCTGGTGGTGGACCCCTACAACGATAAACGGGTGTTCCTGAACATCCCCGTCATTTACCGGATCAAGAATACACTTTTGGAAGACATGCTCTACAGCCTGCCCTACGTCTCCACCCGGGAGACCGGCTCCATGCGGGCCGTTCGCTATGATAAAAGCAGTTTCAATTTTTCTCCCGAACTGCTCCAGGGCATTTCCAGGGGCGATTTCCGGGTGACGCCGGTGGTGACCCTGCTGGATGCCGCCGGCCGCGCCAGGGTGGTGATCGTGGACAGCCCCGATCTGGCCTGGGAACGCTATTTTCCCAGCACGGGGATCGAGGCGGTGCGGCAGAAGCGCTTCGTCTCCATGCTGGCCGTCACTACCAGCGGCTATGCCGTGGACGTGCGGCTGGGCACTACCGACCAGGAAATCACTTACGTGGTGGACATGGATGTCAGCCTGCTGACCAGCTCGGCCCGGGTGGTGGTGCGCTTTATGAAGGAGGAACAACTGGAGCGCTTCCTGCGTTCGCTTTAGGCCCGGGCGAGGGCCTTCGGCTTGCCCGACTCACCGTTTGGGATTAATATTGCGGGGAGTTTTTGATTGGGGAATCGTCTAATGGCAGGACATGTGGCTCTGGATCACAAGGTCGGGGTTCGAATCCCTGTTCCCCAACAGGGTGCCGGCCGGGCGATGTTTCCCAGGCCGATATACGGCGCATTCGTCTAGGGGTTAGGACGCCGGCCTCTCACGCCGGTAACAGGGGTTCGAATCCCCTATGCGCTACCAATAAAAACAAGGGATTAACGAAAATTCTAACCCCGTTCTTTATCTCTTGTGACAGTATTGTGACAGCCCGTAATTAAGGCGGGTTGTTTGGTTTTTAGCAATCGTGCTAAGGCACTCGAAACACGATGGGGTAGTCACCTGAGGCTGTAGTCACCCTGAGGCACTCGAAGGGTGACATCTCAAGTATAGCAAGTTCATAAGCACCCGTAGCTCAACAGAGCGTCTGGCTACGAACCAGTCATATATTGCGCGCAGTATTTCACACGGCATTGAATTGACGACAAACCTAAATTCAGGTTCAAATGCCAACGGCGCCAGTGTAGCCGCGTTGCGGTACTCGGTGCCTCTTCGACAGGGAAGTTCCTGATGAACAGCCGAACGATACTGCTGCCGCTGGCAGCTCTGATTACAGCTACCTGCTCGCCTGGTGAACAGCAGACCGAGCTGCTCGATTCGCAGCTGCAGGGCGCCCTTGAGCAGCTAATAGAGCCCTTCGAAGGCGAGGTGAGCATCTATGTCCGGCAGCTTGGTACCCGCCGGTACGCGGCGATCGGTGCTGATGAACTGTCTCCCACCGCCAGCATGATCAAGGTACCGATCCTGGCCGCCCTGTTCGATAAAATAGCCGCTGGCAATCTCGATTATCACTCCAAGCTGGAATACCACGACTCACTGTTTTATGCCGGAGAAGATATCCTGGGCTCTTTCAAGTCCGGAGAGAAAATCAGTTTGAGCAAAGTTGTCATGCTGATGCTCACAACCAGTGACAACACGGCCGCCTTGTGGTGTCAATCCCTGGCCGGCACCGGGGTGGCAATCAACGAATGGCTGGACAGTAACGGCTTCTCTCAGACAAGGGTAAACTCACGTACACCGGGGCGGCAGGCGGATTGGGAAAAATATGGCTGGGGGCAGACCACCCCCCGCGAGATGGCGAACCTGCTGGTGATGATCCATGAAGGTCGAGCCGTCAATTCCGCCGCCAGCGATGAGATGTACCGGACACTGGCCCGCACCTATTGGGATGGTGAGGCGCTGTCCCAGATTCCGCCGTACGTCCAGGCGGCCTCCAAGCAGGGCGCGGTGAACCGGTCCCGTTCGGAAGTGGTGTTGGTCAATGCCCCCTCCGGCGACTACGTGTTCTGCTTAATCACCAGAAATCAGGATGATACCAGCTGGGGATTCGACAATGCGGGATTTGTCCTGCTACGCGCTGTTTCCAGATTGCTTTGGATCCACTTCGAACCTGAAAGCCGATGGCAGCCGGACTCAGGCTGGGTGGAATGGCACTAATTGCTGTTGGTTTTTAGACCCCTCTGGACTTCATGGGCTAAGAAATAAGAGAGACATTCTGCCTTTCCAAGGCTAATATCCCGCCTCACCCCGAACCATTAAATCTTTGACTAGCGACAGCGCCCTACCTCAGCAGAACCATCTTGATGGACTTGGTGTACTCAGGCGTCACCAGGCGGGCGATGTAGATGCCGGAGGGGACATTTCGGCCGGAATGATCCTTGCCGGCCCATTGAACTTGATGATACCCCGGTTCCCTGTAGTCATCCACTAACTTTGTTATCTCCTGGCCCAGGATGTCGTGGATGGACAATGTAACCTCTGTGGCTCGTGGTATCTCATACCGGATCATAGACACCGGGTTGAACGGATTGGGCGTGTTCTGGTGCAGAGCAAAGCCGGCGGGAATGGATTGTCCCTCGGTCCCGATCACAGGATCGGTTAAGGTATAGATACGTCCATCGAACGAGCAAATATACAGCTCACCCGCTTCGTCGACACCGAAGGATGAGACCGAACGCGCCCCCATCTGAAACAGCTCCGTGTTCATTGGCGGACCGCCGCCGTCATAATCCAGCATCCATCCCGTGCCTGAACCCCAATCGGCGTAGATGTATTTACCTTGCAGCTCCGCGATCTTAGCCCCGTGGTATACGAATCCCCCGGTGATGGAGAAGCCCTTGGAATGGTCATACTCCCAGATGGGGCGGGACAGGCCGGTGGTGTCGCAATTGCTGGCCGGGAGGTAGCAATGCCATCCCTCCATGATATTCCAGCCGTAATTGCCTCCCGAGGTCACCATGTCGATCTCCTCGTAGGCATTCTGACCGACATCGGCCAACCATAACTCCCCTGTTACGCTGTCAAAACTGAATCGCCAGGGATTGCGCAAGCCGTAGGCGTAAATCTCTTCCCGGACTCCATCCTGATTTCCCACAAAGGGATTGTCAGCCGGGATTCCGTAGGGAATGCCCTCCATGGGATGGTCCACATCGATGCGCAGCAGGGCCCCTAACAGGGTATGGCGGTTTTGCCCGTGACCCTCCGGATCGCCGCCATTCCCGCCATCGCCCATGCCGATATACAGGTAACCGTCCGGCCCGAACACCAGCTGCCCCCCGTTGTGGTTGGCATAAGGCTGTTCGATCTCCAGGATGACGAACTCACTGCTGACGTCGGCGGAATCCGGATCATCCCCGCTGACCGTGAAACGGGAGACCACCGTGCGTGGCGGCCCGGATGCCGTGTAGTTCACGTAAAAGTACCCGCTGTCCGCGTAATTGGGATGGAAGGCCAGACCCAGGAGCCCTCGCTCCCCACCATAAACTATTCGCTCCCCCATATCCAGGAAGACCTGCTTGGCCGCCACATTCGGATCGTTGTCGAAGCCGTATATCCTGCCCTCCTGTTCGATGACAAAGAGCCGGTTCGATCCGTCCGGGGGATGCTGCAAATCAACTGGCCACTTAAAGGTGAGGTTTGGAAACGCGACTTCGATCCGGAATTGAGCCAGACCGGCGTTCGTGGCCAGTACGAACAGAATGCTCAGTAATGGCAAGCGATTCATGTATGTCGTCAAGGTAATGTAGTCCTGTTATGCTTAAAACTAAGAGGGACATTCTGCATTTCCAAGGTTTTGTTCATGCCACACCTTGAACCATCGAATCTTTGACTGGAGACGGCACGTTTACTTCAGCAACAGCAGATTGACTCTACGCTAGAAATAAGGTTGAAAATGAGGTATGTCATTATTAGGATATAGTGACCGACCCCTTGTATATTTGCCGACCAATCCAGGAGGCATCTTTAATGAAAGAAAAAAGAACCGGTACCTTGAGACGCATAGCACAGCGAGTGCGTACCACCTTCGACCGCCGGGCTGAAGAACAGCAGATCGAGCAGGAACGCCGCGCAGC
>CBDVAP010000053.1:0-17001 GCA_965372015.1 uncultured bacterium
TTATGGCTAGTCAATAAGTTGTCATACCCAAATGAATAATTCAGTTTTAAAAGCGCTGTAATTGACCGTTATTCCTCCCGTGCCTCATGGTGGCAGGTGAGCTTGCTCCTTATGCCTCCAGCATGAAACGATGATGTCGGTACCCGGCGTTCACATAACAGTTAAGGGCCACCGACTGATCTTCTCCTGACACAATCCCTGACCTCAAAGATGAAGGGACTTAGGGGTAGGGTTGGGTGAGTTCCCCGACGGGCAGCTACTTGGCCTTATGATTCCGACCCTTCACGATTCTTAGCGTACTAGCGGCAAATCCTGCTCTTCCGCGAACCCAACTAACTTCAACCCTTGATTATCGCACCTAATTTGGGTACAATTGCACCCAAAATGGGTACAGCAGAAACTCGAAACTCGAAACTAGAAACTCGGAACCAGAAACCTATGCATATCAAGGACCTGATCACCCGCAGCCGCAGCTACCGGCGTTTTCACGAGAATGAACGCATTACCAATGAGACCCTACGGGAACTGGTGGAGCTGGCCCGCTTGTCACCGGCGTCGTCGAACCTGCAGCCGCTGAAGTTCGTCCTTACCAGCGAGCCTGAGGTTTGCGCCCGGGTATTCCCGCATCTGAGGTGGGCCGGGTACTTAGACTGGCCCGGTCCCGCCCAGGGGGAGCGGCCGGCGGCCTACATCATAATCCTACTGGACCACCAGTTTGCCACGTCGGTGAACTGCGATCACGGCATCGCCGCCCAGAGCATCATGTTGGGGGCGGTGGAGCTGGGCCTTGGAGGCTGCATGCTGACCAGCGTCAATCGCAAACGGCTGGCGGAGGAGCTTAAACTGACGGAGCGCTATGAGATATTGATGGTGCTGGCGCTGGGCAAACCGGCTGAGCAGGTGGTATTGGAGACGGTACGTACCGATAGCGACATCAAGTACTGGCGGGATGAGCGGGATGTGCACCATGTGCCTAAACGGCCCCTGGAGGAGCTGATCCTGGGGTAGGGGCGGCCGTCCCACTACCGGCGGTGGATAGTCGGGCCGCCTCCACGGTGCTGTCGAACCAAGTGATTCTATTCCACGATATTTTTTTGGATTAGTAAGGAGTAGGGAATTACGTTCCGGCAAGTGAATAGCCACAATATCGGGTTGTGGCCGCCTGGGGTGTTTCTTCATAAGTAGTAGTTATTGCCCATACCGCATATAAACTGGATAATCTACAATAAAACAATTTTTTACTTAATTTCATAGTTATGAAAAACTCAACCCATTATATCCGTTTTAAAATCCTCATCCTTATGATGCTCTTATTTGCTTGTTCCACCGGGAAGAAAGCGGAAACCTCCGAAAAAAGTGATAAGGACAGTGAGGTAATCACGGAAGGATCCTATATGTACATCGGAGTGGCGAAGCTATCCGCTACTCATGAAGAATTGAACCAGGTTAAGCGAGATATCGATATTATGCTAAGCAAAATCCCTGGTATCCTTGACATGAGCAGTGGGATTCAGGACACTGAAAACGCCAAGTACAATTGGGGCTTGACTGTCCGATTTAAGGATAAAGCAGCAAGGGATGCTTACGCTTCAAATCCACATCACCAGGCCTTTGGTGATCGCTATGGTGGCATGGTGGTGGAACTTGAAATAGTAGAATATGAGGTTAACCCTTCCCCCTAAAACTGTACTATTTGTGATGCGAGTTTTCCCGGTATAGATTAGATGCTTCCGCAGCCAATCGACTGAAGCCTGGCCGATAGTGCGCTAACCTCCTTGCGATCCGCAAATACTGCTCCACCGAAACATTTTCCGCCCTAAAATCAACCAGACCAAGGTCGGCTAGCCACTCCCCGGTGCCCAACGCTTTCTGGGCACTGGCCAGCTTCATGCAACGCTGCCCGCCCCCCAACTGGCAGTTGTCCCCCAGCGCCGCTAGACGTTAATATCGGCCTGCCGCATCAGGGGCGGAAGCAGTGGTATACTCCCTAAGCGAAGGATTGTATGAGTTATAACTCGATTGTGCTGGTTAAGCAGGTGCCCGACACGGCCAACATATCGGGGCAGGTGATGCGCCCCGACGGGACGGTGAACCGGGGCAAGCTGCCGGCCATCTTCAACCCCGAAGACAAGGTGGCGTTGGAGCTGGCCCTGCGGGTGAAGGATCGCTACGGCGGGCAGGTGACCGCTCTGACCATGGGGCCGCCCAAGGCCACTGAGATGCTGCGTGAATGCCTTTACATGGGGGCCGACGAGGCCTGCCTGGTCAGTGACCGCAAGTTCGCCGGGGCCGATACCCTGGCCACCTCCTATGTGCTGTGTGCCGCCATCAAGCAGCTGGGTGGCTACGACCTGATCTTTGGCGGTCGCCAGGCCATCGACGGCGACACCGCCCAGGTAGGTCCTCAGACGGCCGAGAAACTGGGTATTCCCCAGGTGACCTATGCCGAGGAGATCAAGGAGATCACCGACGGCCAGATTGTCATCCGGCGTAAGATCGAGGGGGGCTACGAAGTGCTGGAGAGCAGCCTGCCGGTGCTGATCACCGTGATCAAGGACGCCGGCACTCCCCGGCCCTTCAAAGCCACCCGCGCCATGGCCTTCAAGAACGCCAAGTCGCTACTGGACCTGGAGCGCATCGCCGATGCCAATTCACTGCTGATCCTTGACGACCTGAAAGAGGAGTACCGCGCCAAGGGCCTGTTCATCCGGACCCTGACCACCGACGACCTGGACGTGGAGGTGGAGCGTTGCGGCTTATCAGGCTCACCCACCAAGGTGCACAAGGTGGCCTCGGTGGTGCTGGGCGGGGGTGAGCACGAGTTGGTCGAACCCACCGGGGAGGGGCTCACCGGATTGATCGGTAAACTGATGGACGATCACATTTTCGGGTAAGATATTTATGAGTAAACGATCCAATCAAGTGTGGGTATTCGTGGAGCAACACTCCGGTAAGCCGGCCGACGTCAGCTTCGAGCTGCTCACCAAGGGATACAAGCTGGCCAAGGAGTTGAAGGGCCTTTTGAAGGCGGTGGTAATAGGGCATAAGATGGGCTCGGTTGCCAAGTCGGCGTTCGGCTACGGCGCCGATGAGGTGCTGCTGGTGGACCACCCTGAACTGGCCGATTACAAAACCATGCCCTATAGCCGGATCATGAGCGAGCTGGTTGATGAGCACCAGCCCCGGATCGTGCTGTTTGGGGCCACTATCATCGGCCGGGACTTAGCCCCCAGGGTGGCCTCCCATACGCGCAGCGGCCTGACCGCCGACTGCACCGAGCTGCAGATTGCCGATGTGAAATATTTAAAAAAGGACTACCCCCAGCTGTTGCTCCAGATCCGGCCGGCGTTCGGTGGAAACATCATCGCCACCATTATAACACCGGACAACCCGGTGCAGATGGCCACGGTGCGCGAGGGGGTGATGGAGCTGGCCGCCCTGAAGACTCCCAAAAAGGGGACCATCACCAAGATTCCTTATATACCTGAGGAGATCGATGGCCTGATCCGGATCATCGAGCGCCACCGGGAGGAAAACAAAACCAATATTAAGGGCGCCCCCATCATTGTGTCGGGTGGCTACGGCATGGGCTCCAAGGAGAATTTTAAGCTGCTCTATGAATTAGCGGACGTGCTGGGCGGCGAAGTGGGGGGCAGCCGGGCGGCGGTGGACGCCGGCTTTATCCCGCCCGTGCGCCAGGTGGGACAGACCGGGGTGACTGTGCGGCCCAAGCTGTATATCGCCTGTGGTATTTCCGGGGCTATTCAACACCGGGCCGGCATGCAGGAATCCCAAAAGATCATCGCCATCAACACCGACCCGCAGGCCCCCATTTTCGGTATCTGCCATTACGGGATCGTCGGTGATGCCATGAAAGTGATTCCCCTGTTCATCGAAGCCTATCGCCAGCAGTTGAAATAGAGGTACCGATGCCGAACCTGTTTACCGACAATCCCGACCTGCTGTTCCAATTTGATCACCTGGACCTAGAGGAGATCGTGGCCCTGGCCGAGGAGGATTATACCCAGGCTCAAGAATATGACCACGCCCCGGTGGACTACGCGGACGCCCGGGCCAACTACCGCCAGGTGCTACAGATCGTGGGGGACATTACCGGGAACTTGATCGCTCCCCTGGCCGCTGAGGTCGACGCTGAAGGGGCGCACCTGGAGAACGGGCGGGTGCGATATGCCGCCGGGACCCGGGAGGCGCTGGATCAACTGTCCAAGGCCGAGCTGATGGGCATGACCCTGCCCCGCAAGTACGGGGGTCTCAACTTCCCCACCAGCGTTTACACCATGGCTGTGGAGATGGTGTCCCAGGCCGACGCCAGCCTGATGAACCTGTTCGGCTTGCAGGATATTGGTGAGACGGTGCTCAAGTATGGCACAGACGAGCTGAAAACCGAGTTCCTGCCGCAGCTGGCGTCAGGTAAGGCCACCGGCGCCATGGTGCTTACCGAGCCCGACGCCGGTTCCGACCTGCAGGCGGTCATGCTGCAAGCCTACCAGGATGACCAGGGCGGTTGGCGGCTCAAGGGTGTCAAGCGTTTCATCACCAACGGCTGCGGCGATATCCTGCTGGTGCTGGCGCGCTCCGAAGCGGGCACCCGGGATGGCCGCGGACTGAGCCTATTCCTGTGCTACGGCGACGACAGCGTGTTGGTGCGCCGTATCGAGAACAAGCTGGGTATCCACGGCTCGCCCACCTGCGAGCTGCAGTTCAACGACACTCCCGCCCACTTGATCGGGCGGCGCAAGTTCGGGCTGATCAAGTACGTGATGGACCTAATGAACGGCGCCCGGCTGGGGATCGCCGCCCAGGCCTTAGGCATTTCGCAGGCGGCCTATGAGGAAGCATTAAGCTATGCCAAGGCCCGGGAGCAGTTCGGCCAGCCGATTTACCATATCCCGGTTGTGACCAATATGCTGATCGACATGCGGGTGACCATTGAAAGCAACCGCTCATTGCTGTACGACACGGCCCGTTGGGTCGACCTGCGGGACAAGTTGGAGGAGCAAATCGCCCGGTTGAAGGAGGGCGGCCGGGACACGGCTACCGTGACGGCCCGCTTCAAGGAGGCTTCCAAGGTAGCCGCCATGCTGACTCCCATGGCCAAATACCTGCTGGCCGAGGACGCCAACACCGTGGCCAATAATGCTCTCCAGATTCACGGTGGCGCTGGATACATGAAGGAGTTCCCGGTGGAACGGTTGGTGCGCGATGCCCGCATCACCAATATCTACGAAGGCACCTCGCAGCTGCAAATAGTAGCGGCCATCGGGGGGGTGCTCAACGATATACTGGCGGACTATTTTTCCCGGAAGGAGCATAATAGTTATAAGGGGACCCTGGCCCAGTTGGCTGACCATGTGAAGAATATCCGGGGGATTTTTCTTGACAGCCGCCAATTCGTCATGGATAAAAACGATAAGTACTTCCAGGATGTGGCCGCCAAGGAGCTGGTTGAGATGTACAGTTATATCTTTATAGGCTACCTGTTACTGGATGCGGCCGAACTGGACAGCCGCAAGGCCTTCATCGCGAACCGCTACATCGTCAGCGCGGTGGCCAAGGCCCACAAGAACTCCGAGTGCATTAAGAATGAGCAGTTCTCCGACCTACTGCACGCCGATGAGATTCTGATCTAGGCCGGGTTGTGCTCAAGTAATAATTCACCATTCCCCCAGCCTGATGTAGGGGGTATATTTAGCCCTATATTTCCGGTAGCTATTTAAGTTAATAAACTCACAATCGAGGCGGCAATGAGAGCACCCAGGACATATTCACCATCTAGCGGTTATCATAGCCCGGCGCTGCTGGCCATGCTGGTTATTGCGTTGGCCGCCACCACCGTGCCGGCCCAACAGGATCCGGTGGCCCGGGTGTTGAAATTCGTCGGGGACGTGAAAGTGCGCCATCTGGCGGACGCCGGCTTCGACACTGTTGTCCGAGCGACCATGCCGTTGGTTACCGGGGATGCTCTTCGGGTGGGTGACGGTAGTTTCGTGTCGCTGCTGTTCATCGATGACAAGACCCTGGTCAAGGTCAAGCCCAACAGTGAGTTTCAGATTGTGGAGACCCAGAACACCCGTACCCTGATGATGAATTACGGGACCGTGCGCTCTACGTTACCCCAGCCCCTCAAAAACTTCAGGGTGGAGACCCCGGTCTCGGTGGCGTCGGTAAAAGGGACCGATTTCTGGCTGATTCATGATGCCGCCGCCGGAATCGACCGGGGATACGGCGTCGATGGGGTGGTGGAGATTTTAAACGTCATCAGTGGCTTGACGCAGAACTTGACTGCCAATACCATGATTGTCTCCACCGCGGCCGGCCAGCTTTCGCCCCCGATCCCCATCTCGCCGGATGAGATGCCCACCGACCCGGAGGAGCTACAGGAGGGGCCGCCGGAACCGGAGCCTGAACCGGAAGGTGAGCCGGAGGAAGGTGAAGCGGCCCCGGAAACCGGAGAGGCCATAGCCCCCGCAGACCCGATCATGGGTGATGCAGCCGCACCACCAGCCGCCGCCGCCGCTGCGGAAGAAACCGCCGAAGAAGCAGCCGAAGAACCCGAAGAGGCCAAGTCGGGCGGTTCCGGCATGGGTCTGGGCCTGGGATCGGTGACAATCGACGGTGAAGTCTTTTACCAGATAGCCCTGCGGCCGGAATTTGCTTTCGGCAAGATCGGCATTGGACTGGATCTGGTGGGATACATGGATGCGGAAGGCAAATTCCGCAAGGACGAATGGGACGAGCCTATCGATTACCTGGACAAGCTCTTTTACCTGCGCTACGCCACCGAACAGGACCCCTTCTTCCTGCGCATCGGCGCCATGCCTTCCGTGCAGTACGGGTTCGGGGCCCTGATGAGTGGCTATTCCAACGTGACCGAGTATCCCCAGGTGCGCCGGGTGGGCTTTGAAATCGGTGGCCACATAAAGCAGAACTTTACCTTGAAAGCCTTTACTGCCGACCTCAAGGAAATGGGCGGCCTGGTGGGAATGCGCGGCACCTACCGCGTGGCCAAGGCTTTCCCGCTCACAATTGGTGTGAACCTGGTGGCCGACCTGAACCAGTATGGCGGTCTGAAGGACAAGGATGACGACGGCCGGCCTGATATAGTAGACGATTTCCCGGATGATAAGGAATTCTGGCTTGATAGTGACGGTGACGGCCGGGCTGATGATGCCGATGACGAATATGACATTGATGGCGATGGACTAACCGATAATTATTGGCCGGATCCTTCTCTAAATCTCGAACCGCCCGATAGTATTTCCAGGAAGCCCGAGCCTTTCAATAAGGAGGTTGAGGAACGCACGATCAATGGCATCAGCTTCGATCTGAGCTATCCCATCATTTCCCGTAAGATGTTCAACCTGGTGGTGTACACGGAATACGGCATATTGAACTACGCCGATACGCTGACGTCCACGGTGCTGGAGGATGGCCGCACCATATCGGAAAGTTCCGGCAACGGGCTGATCGGTCCCGGCCTACGGGCCCAGCTCTTCAAGTTCCTGACGGTGACCCTCGAGCGCCGTAAGACTTCGTCGCTCTACCAGCCCGGGTTCTTTAACATGACGTACGATTTCGAGCGAGCCCAATTTCAATCGTACACAACAGCCTCGGGCGACTCAATGGGGGTTAAAACCAAGGATCAGCAGATCATCAATAACCCCTACGGTATGACGGGCTTTTACGGGGGGGCGGCTGCCAACCTGTTTAACATAGTTACTTTCAGCGCCGCCTACCAGAATCTGGTACCGGATACACCGGACACCAACGCCATCGAGAGTAACAGTTTCATTGCCGACCTGTCGGTGAACACCGACTTTATTCCCAAGCTCACCGAGGCTCGGGCGTATTACATCCGGACCAACGACGATAACCCCCTGGACTTCAAGAATCCCAGTAACAACACCACCTGGGGCTATTCGATCGGCTATGAAGTGGCGCCGGGGGTCAGTATGATCTATAAATTGCAGGTCTCCTATCGCGGCGAGGAGGAAATACGGTTGCTGAGCGTGGAAACCGCCTTTAGCTTCTAGCCAGGGTTGGTGGCGACCGGCGACGTAACAATTAAAGGAACGGACTAATGAAAATCGAGCTGGTATACTGCGTTCAGTGAAACTACCACCCGCGGGCCGCCAGTCTGGCGGCTAAGGTCAAGCAACAGTATGGTGACCGGATAGAGTCATTTACGCTGATAGAGGGAAAAGGGGGCGAATACGAGTTTTCCATTGACGGCCGGCTGGTATTTTCCAAGAAAGCCCAGGAGCGTTTCCCCGACGATGAGGAGATTTACCGGCTTATCGAAGCTGTTTAGCCTGTTATTAACGGTGGGATTGCTGCCGGCCAGGCAGATGTCCCCCGGCGAGGTTCCGGTGGTGAGCAAATTTGTGGGAACCACAATCGACATTCCGGAGCAGCAGTATTACCGGATATTTGATAAAGTGCCCGACTTTATAAACGCCCAGTTTCAGGGGACGGGGAACGGGTTCAAGGCTATTATCCGGACCAGACGTGGTGGGCTGGTCCGCCGTTACAGCGCCCGTGAGTTCTACGACCTGGGGCTGGCCATTGACCTGGCGGGACCTATCGATTCCTTGGTGCTGTTGGAGTTGAGCGGCAAGCCGGCATTCGAGGAGACGGTGGCCGCCATGCAGGAGTTGCCGCTGGGGGTAAAGATGGTAATCTACCGGGAAAAAGAGCGCAGCATTCGCGGACGCTACCAGGGGTTTGAGGGGCAGTATTTTCACTTACAGGCCCGACGGGGCCGCTTGCACCTGGTGCCGCTGGACGGAGTGACACGCTTGCGCTACCGTGATCTGCCCCAGTCCGAACTTCTCAAGGACGTCCGGGTGGCCGCTGCCACCACCATCGCCGGTATGTTGGCCGCCGCCGGCTTGAACCGGTTGTTGAGCGTGAACGGTTTCGATAACCGCTGGAGCAACGTTTTCAGGGGAGGATTGGTGGGTTTGGCTGCTTCAAAAATCACGATGCTCTGGGGCCAGGTGCGACGGGCGGAGGTGCACACGGTGGCCATCTCGCCCGAGGTTCGGGATAAAATCGCCACCTACACAATCCTAACATTTAACTGATTATGGCTTTCAAAGGCTTCGCGGCAATCGTTTTTGGCTTGACCCTGCTTGGGTTTTCCCTGGGGATGGTACTGGGGGTATATCTGGCAGTAAAAACCGGCGGCCATTCCTGGGCTTACCTATCCGTCCCTTTGATGGGCGCCGGCAGTGCAGTGGCGGCCTACGGCACTTTATCGGCCAATAAGAATAAAGAGAATTCGGAGGATTATGATGGCTAACCGCACAGTCTCCCGACGGAAGAAGGATGCTGGTAAAGGCGCTGAGGCCAAGGGCAAAGGACGAGGCGGCAAAGAATTCACCCAAGAGGAGGAAATGTTCCGCCAGACCAGCAACCAGGAGCAAATCCAGAAGAAGTTGGTCAAGCTCAGCGCACCAATCCTGGAGCAATACGGACAGATCGCTTTCGAGGAGCTGATTAAGCGATTGGAAACTACCATTCAGGAGTTCAACGCAGAAGTCGGCACCCTATTTACTGAGATGGTCGACCAGTCGAAGGAGGACTACGGGCGGCTGAAATCGCTCATGGAGCAGAGTGAGGAGCCGGTAGAAGAGCCTGATAGCGGTCGAATTGACGACACGGAAATGAGCGATTTCGAGAAGCGCCTGGAGGAGATGGACCAGGGCCAGTCCGAGTCCACAGGCACCGGCGAGGAAGCCTGACCAATCCCGGAGGAATTCATCCGTCTTGCATTCTGATCACCACCAAATTAATTTTCCTACGCAGGTCCGTACCGCTGGGGTTGTAGCTCAGTTGGGAGAGCGCAGCGTTCGCAACGCTGAGGTCGAGGGTTCGAGCCCCTTCAACTCCACATTCCTCGGGACCGATCCACACATTATGGCTCGGGACTCAATTCCAGTAATCATAGGGCAGGAAAAAACGGCGGTTTCCAGGCTGTCTGATTGTGGGCCGGGATGGTTCACCGCAGGCTGGTTGCGGCCATCCGGTAACCTCGCCTCCCAGGGTGGAACCGGTCCTGATCGATTAACCGCCGACCGGGGACATCCCGGCCATCACCTGGTATCCGGGAGACCCATATTATGACCTACCGGGTGCTGGCTTTAAAGTACCGGCCGCAGCAATTTAAGGAGTTAATAGGGCAGGAACATGTCACCCATACCCTCCTTAGCGCCCTGCAGAAGGAGCGGGTGGCCCATGCCTACCTGTTTGCCGGCCCCAGAGGAGTGGGCAAGACCACCACCGCCCGGCTACTTGCCAAGGCGTTGAACTGCCTCCAACCCGAAGCGCTGGAACCGTGCAATCAGTGCCAAATCTGCACCGAAATCACCCGAGGCAACAACCTCGACGTGCTGGAGATCGACGGTGCTTCCAACCGAGGCATCGATGAAATTCGGGAATTGCGTGAGGCGGTCAAATACCCACCCACCACGGGAAAGTACCGTATCTATATCATCGATGAGGTACACATGCTGACTCCCCAGGCTTTCAACGCCCTGTTAAAAACCCTGGAAGAACCGCCGGAACACACCAAAATTTTCCTGGCTACCACCGATCCTCTGAAGGTGCCGGCCACCATCCTCAGCCGCACGCAACGCTTCGACTTCAAACGGGTGCCCACAGCGGAGCTGGCTGCTTATTTAACGGGAATTCTAGAGCGGGAAGGGATCACTTTCGAGGAACAAGCGCTAAATACCCTGGTGCAAAAGGCCGATGGCAGCGTAAGGGACAGCCTGAGCCTGTTGGACCAGGTCATCGCCTACCAGACCGAAAACGTAAATGAGGCGGCGGTGGCGGCGATTCTGGGCTTAATAGATGACAGTTTTTTTGCCCAGTTGCTGGATTGTATCGCCTGCCATGATCACCAGGGGGTTTTGGCGCAGGTGGAGGTGTTGTTCGATGGCGGATACGACATTCGCGAGGTGTGCCAGAGCTTTAATCAGTACTTGCGGGACGCACTCCTGACATTGGAAACCGGGGATGCCAAGCTCACATCCAAGGGGACCCTGGTGCCGCTGGCGGACGACTTTACCGCGGCGGACCTGATCACCCTGCTGCAGCTGGGCCTGGAGCTGGAGGGCCGCCTGCGATATGCCCATCAGCCCCGGATCTTGATGGAGCACCAGTTACTCAAAATGGCGGAGCACGACCGGGTGGTATCGATCCAGGAAGTGCTACTGAGTCTGGGTAATGATAAAGTGGTGCGGCCTATTACGTCTCCGCCAAAGACGGCAACCGGCGCTGAGCCTCATTCCAAGCCAGAGACCCGGGCAGACTCCTCGACGGAAGCAGCCCCGGCGGCTGTGAAGGAGAGCGAACCAGTCAAGGCCCCAGCCCCAGCCGCTCCTGTTGAGAGGAAATTCAACCGCGGAGGTGAATCCGACAAGAAAACGCGTAATTCTCCTGCTTCGGGGACTGAGAGCCCAGCGGTGGCTGCCCAGCTCCCCTCGAATGCTATCGACGGCATTCGGGAACACTGGGAGGAAATCGTAAATGTCGTGGAGGCCAAAAGCCGCCAGATGGCGTCGATGCTGTCGGAGGTGGAACTAGCCGACCTGACAGGCAACCGTTTGACGGTTCACTTGCCTGCCAGCCGAGCATTGCAACTTAAGATATTCATGGACAAACGACACCTGGTCGAAGCGGCAATTCTGGATGTCACAAGTTGGCGGATTATGGTGCTACCAACTATTCCGGAAACTCAGGGAGGTAGTGCGCATATCAATCGGGAACGCACTGCCCAAACGGAAGTATTCGATGAATTGATAGAGACCTTCAAGGGAGAGGAATATTAACAATGGTCCTGTTTCCAAAGATAACTGCTATGTCCGGTATGCTGCAGCAAGCCAAGCAGGTGCAGGAAAAGATCGAGGAATTGCAATCCGAGTTAGCAGCGTTACGCATTGAGGGCCGGGCCGGTGGCGGTCTGGTCACCGCCATGGTCAACGGGCAGCAGGAACTGCTCACGGTCAGGTTAGACGAATCGCTACAGCGAGAAGACCTGGAGCTGGTGGAGGACCTGATCGTGGCCGCGGTCGGCCAGGCCCTGCGGAAATCGAGGGAGGAGTCGCAAAGCAAAATGAACAACCTGACCGGCGGTATGCTGGGAGGACTAAACATTCCGGGAACTTAGATGAACGGCCTGCCTCCTTCTTTGGACCGCATCGTGACCGAACTGGCCAGATTCCCGGGCATCGGGAAGAAGACCGCCCAGCGGATGGCTTTTCACCTGCTGGATACGTCCCGGCAGTCTGTGGAGGAACTGGCGGGAGCCCTGCTCAGCCTGAAGGCCAACGTGAGCGAGTGCCGGCGCTGCCACCATATCGCCGAAGGGGAATTGTGCGCCATTTGTAGTGATCACCGCCGGGATAGTTCAACCGTCTGTGTGGTTGAACGGGTGTTGGATGTATTAATATTCGAACGAATGGGGGAATACAAGGGGCTTTATCATGTACTGGGTGGAGTGATTTCACCCCTGGACGGAGTCACTCCGGGCGATCTCCACATCACGGACCTGATCGAGCGGCTACCCGACGTACGGGAGATGATCATTGCCACCCATCCCAGTATCGAAGGGGACACTACCGCGCTGTTTATTGCTCAGCAGGTGCAAGGGTTGCCGTTGAAAATCACCCGGTTGGCGCGGGGTATTCCCATGGGCACCAACCTGGAATTCACCAATGAGGCCACTCTGGCCAGCGCCTTTACCGCCCGGGTTAAACTGTGAAAACTCTGCTGCCAAATATCCTGACCGGCTCACGGATACTACTGACGCCCATATTCGTCTATTTCCTGTTTTGGGGCAACGGCTACGGCTATGCCTGGGCGCTGCTGATATTCATTCTGGCCGGTCTCACCGATATTTGGGACGGCCGGCTGGCCCGCCGCTACCAGGTGGAATCCACAATGGGTAAGATCCTCGATCCATTGGCCGATAAGATACTGGTGCTTTCGGCTTTCATCAGTTTCATGAACATGGATTTAATCTATTTCTGGATGGTGGCCACTATTGTCCTGCGGGACGTGATTATCACTGCCCTGCGTTTCCTGCTTGAATACCGCGAAATGCCTATGACCACCAGCAAGCAAGCTAAGAGCAAGACCGCCCTGCAGATAGGTTCCATCGTCTTTATACTTACTTATCTGAGCCTTAAGGCCTTTCAATATTCCCGGTTCACCGACGCGGTTGATGAATTCCAAGTGATTCTGATACTCATGTATCTGACCGTCTTTATCACCGTTTATTCCGGACTGGATTACCTATTCGGGAATCGCGCTTCACTACGGGCCCTGGCCAGATCCAACAATTAGCAGCCGATACCAGCGATTAAGACTGTCGCGTATATCATCGGAACTTTTGGCGGCTTAGGGTGCTTGCGCCCGGCTCCGGGAACCTGGGGCAGCCTGGGGGGCGCTATAGTGTGGTGGCTTTTGGGGCCACCGCTTGTGGGGAATCAGATCATTCTGGTGATTATGGCAGCCGGACTGGGCATTTGGGCCGGTGGCTACCTTGAGCGCACCACCGGGATCACCGATCCTTCTATTGTAGTAATAGATGAAGTAGCCGGGATGTGGCTGGCCCTGCTCGGTTGCGGGCCGGTGCTGTGGCAGTTTGCCGCCGGATTCACACTTTTCAGGTTGCTGGATATTTTAAAGCCGGGGCCGATAGCGCGGCTCCAATCGTTACCCCGCGGATGGGGGATCGTGGCTGACGATCTACTGGCGGGTGGGATCACACTGGCTGTGATGACCGTCATGAGGTGGCTGTTTTGAAGGCGGCAATTCTGACGATTGGAGAAGAGTTGATCGCGGGGTTCACGGTGGACACCAACGCTGCCTGGATTGCCCAGGAGCTGCTGTCAAGAGGCATCCCGGTGGTAGAAACTGTTTCCGTAGGTGACGATCCGGAGGCTATCCTGGGTGCTCTGGAGCGCCTGGATAAACGAATGGGGCTGGTTGTTGCTACCGGTGGTCTGGGCCCCACCCACGACGATGTCACTAAAAGGGCCTTCTGCCGCTATTTCGACAGCGCCGTGGAGTTCGACACTGTTTATTGGGAGTCATTGGTAGAGCGTTTTGCCTCCCGCGGGCTGGTGATCCCGGAGAACAACCGCTCCCAGGCGGAGGTGCCCCTAAAGGCTGAAGTGATGGCCAATTCGGTGGGCTCGGCGCTGGGCTTGCGATTTCAATCACCGGAAACAACCTTTTTCGTTTTGCCGGGGGTTCCCCGGGAAATGAAAGCCATTATGACCGAGGAAGTCCTGCCCGGCCTGGGGAAGAAAAAGGATGGCGAGTGGATTACCGTGCGCACCAGCGGCATCTTCGAGAGTGCCCTGGCAGCGCGGTTGGAGGCAATCATGGTCTCCTTCCCGCAGGTGAAGGTAGCCTTTCTGCCCGACTACAGCGGTGTGGATATCCGGCTAGGGCCTGATCCAGTGGGGAAGACAGCCCGCGGTGAGGTAGAGTCGGCTGCCCGGGCGATTGAAACGGAACTGGGGCTGCTGGCCTACGGCCGGGACGGAGCGAGCGTTGAAAAAATTGTGGTGGAATTGCTCACCGCCCGAGGCGAGACCCTGGCCTTAGCCGAATCGTGCACCGGCGGCCTGCTGGCATCCCTGCTCACCGATGTACCCGGCGCATCCAAGGTGCTGCTGGGCAGCGTGGTGGCTTATAGCAATGCCGTCAAGGAGCAGCAATTAGCTGTGTCACCGGAATCGATGAGGGAATTTGGAGCTGTGAGCGAGCCGGTGGCCCGGGAGATGGCCGCCGGCGCCCAGGCCATTCTGGGCGGCACCTGGGGGGTAGCAACCACCGGCATCGCCGGCCCCACGGGTGGCAGCCCGAAAAAGCCGGTGGGATTGGTCTACATCGCCGTGGCGGGACCGGGCGGCATAGTGAGCAAGGAACTACGCTTGGTACCCATCAGGTTACCCCACAAAGCCGCCACAGCTCAGGCGGCTTTGAACCTGCTGCGCCGGGAGATATTGCGCCATGAATAGTGACGTCTGCCGCATCTTTTTCGGTTTCGAATTACCGCGGGAAGTGTCTCGCAGGGCCGGGGGCCTACGAACCCTGGTGAGTGACCCTAAAAATGCGGTACGGTGGGTGAAGGGACGCAATATCCATCTAACCCTGCGTTTCCTGGGAGTTACACCGCGCACTGCAGCGGAGGAGATAATCACGGGGTTAAAGGACAGCCTGGCCGGATACGGACCATTGGTGATAACTATCGAAGGGGCCGGCGTATTTCCGGCGCCTACCCGGCCCCGGGTACTCTGGATGGGCGTGAGCGGCGACATAGAGGGACTTTCGCGTATTGAGGGAGCCATCCATGATGTAGTGGGACCGTTGGGCTTTCCGCGCGTAGACCGGGAGTTCAAACCTCATGTTACATTAGGCCGAGTGCGCTACCCTCAAAAAGTTACACCGGATGTCTCAATGTTCTTAAACTCGGAGTACGATCCGATCCAATGTGAACTGAAGAGCCTGCATTTATACGAAAGCAAACAAGGGGCGGACGGGCTGAGATATATTCCTCTGGCCACTTTCCCCATCACCACGGAGCCCGAGTAGTTATGACGACCAAGGACCAGAAAAAGCAAGCTATCGAAGCCACTATTACCTATATCGACCGGGAGTTCGGCAAAGGGTCGTTGATGCGACTGGGCGACCGGGCCACCATGGATGTGGCCGTGATCCCCACCGGTTCCCTGGCCCTGGATGCGGCGTTGGGGGTGGGGGGCATCCCCCGTGGCCGGGTAACGGAGATCTACGGCCCGGAAGCATCGGGCAAGACCACCCTGACACTGCATATTATAGCCGAAGCCCAAAAAACCGGCGGCTATGCGGCTTTCATCGACGCTGAGCATGCCCTGGACCCGACCTACGCCCAGAACCTGGGGGTTGACATCAAGAACCTGCTCATATCCCAACCGGACACCGGCGAGCAGGCCCTGGAGATCACCGAAGCGTTGGTGCGCAGCCGGGCAGTTGACGTGGTGGTAATCGACTCAGTGGCGGCGCTGGTGCCCAAGGCGGAACTTGATGGTGAGATGGGGGATGCCCATGTGGGACTGCAGGCCCGGCTCATGTCCCAGGCCCTGCGCAAGCTCACCGGGACGGTTTCCAAGACCCAAACGTCGGTGGTCTTCATTAACCAGATACGTGAGAAGATCGGTGTAATGTACGGCAACCCCGAGACCACCCCCGGTGGCCGGGCCCTGAAGTTTTACACTTCCCTGCGCCTGGACATTCGCCGGATAGCCGCCTTGAAGGAAGGCGAACGGATTGTGGGCAACCGAACCCGGGTGAAGGTAGTAAAAAACAAGGTGGCGCCGCCGTTCAAATTGGCTGAGTTCGACATCATCTTCGGCCAGGGGATATCCTACGAAGGGGACCTGCTGGACATCGGCCTGCAGGCGGACATAGTGCAAAAAAGCGGGTCCTGGTACAGTTATGGCGATCTGCGCCTGGGGCAGGGCCGGGAGCACTCCAGGGAGTTCCTGCGGGAGAACACCGAGATTCGCGATAAGATCAACGTTGAAGTGCGGGCCTTCCTGGGGCTGGATGGCAAGCCGGGTAAGCCGGACAAGGCAGCGGAAAAGCAGCCGGTTGCCGCGGCTAAAGACTAAGTCATCGATTAAGACTGAGTCGATTGCCTCCAGAGCGGGAAGAGCGCCAGAAAGTCCGCGAGGCCGCCTTTCGCCTGTTGGCGGTGCGGGCCAGGAGCGCCAGGGAACATGGCTCAGGAACCTCGGAGACACGGAACCCGAGCCCGAAGTCCTCGACCGACGGGGTGCCGTAGCTGCGGAGCGACGCGCGGAGGTCGTAGTCGTAGCGGGAGAACGACCCGCCCCGCAAGCCGCGATACGACCCGTAAAGGATCGCCTCGTTCCACTCCCAGACGTTGCCGCCCTGGTCGAACGTCCCGTACGGGCT
>CBDVAP010000054.1:0-16673 GCA_965372015.1 uncultured bacterium
CCGGTGGGTCCCAGCATTTTGTGCCCCGAGAAAGCCAGGAAATCGCAGTCCAGCGCCTGCACATCCACTTTTAAGTGTGGTGTGCTCTGGGCGGCATCCAGCAGCACCAGCGCCCCCACCTCCCGGGCCAGGGCGGTGATCTCCGCCACCGGGTTGACCACCCCGAAAACATTGGACTTGTGCACCAGGGCCACCATTCGCGTGCGCTCGCCGATGACCGTCCTGGCGGCCTCCAAATCCAGCAGGTTATTATCGGTGAGCGGAATGTGCCGCAGGGTAGCGCCGGTGTCCCGGGCGGCCATTTGCCAGGGCACCAGGTTGCTGTGGTGCTCCATGGCGGTGGTCACGATCTCGTCACCGGGACCCAGGTTGTGCCGTCCCCAGGCGTAGGCCACCAGGTTGATGGCCTCGGTAGCACCGCGGGTAAACACAATGCAGCGCTCCGGCGCCCCGATAAAAGCGGCCACCTTGGCCCGGGCGCCCTCGTAGGCCCGGGTGGCCCGCTCGCCCAGCTGGTAGATGGCCCGGTGGACATTGGCGTTATCCTCCCGGTAAAAGCGGCTGACCGCCTCGATGACAGCCAGCGGTTTCTGGGTAGTGGCAGCATTATCCAGGTAAACCAGCGGCCGGCCGTTGACGGTCTGGGCCAGGGCCGGAAAATCGGCGCGCAGGCGCGCAACGTCCAGAACCGGCTTGGTAGTGTTGACGGCCGTCGGGGGCACTTACAGGAATCCCAACTGCAGTTTAGCCCCCTCGGACATCATGCTCTGGTTCCACATGGGGTCCCAGACTAAGTCTACCACCGCTTCGGCCACACCGGGGACCGACAATGCTTTCTGGCGGGCGTCCTCGGATATCACCGGGCCCATGCCGCAACCGGGGGCAGTCAGGGTCATCTGGATACGGACCCGGTGCCCCGCTCCGTTGATCGTCGGGGTGATCTGCAAGTCATAGATCAGCCCCAGGTCCACAATGTTCACCGGGATTTCCGGGTCGAAGCACAGTTTCAGCTGCTCCCAGACCATGGCCTCCAAGTCGTGGCCGGCGGCTGGTGGTTGTCCCTGGTCCGGCGCATCCGAGGGCGCTTTTCCCAGGGCGTCGGCATCCTCACCGGTGATACGGGCCATATTGCCCAGTACCACGACGGTATAGCTGCCCCCCAGGGACTGGGTGATCTCCACCTCCTGGCCCTGCTTTAAGGTAATGGGGTCGCCAGACGGTATCAGCATCGCCTGGCAATCACGGTTCAATGTCACACGCTCACGTGGCTGCACAGTTGTGCCTCCCAAAATTACTCCGTAGATACAATTTCACCCTGCTCCTGGAGCGCGGCCTCCAAGGTACGCCAGGCCAGCAGGGCGCACTTCACCCGTACCGGGTACTTGTGCACATTTGCCAGGGCGGCCAATTTTCCCATTTCAGCGGAATCCATCTCACCGGTAGTGGCCATGCGATGAAAACGCTCGAAAACCTCCAGCGCCTCCGCCCGGGTTTTACCCTTGACCACCGTGGTCATGATCGAGGTAGAGGATTTGAAGATGGCGCACCCGCTGCCTTCGAAACTGATATCCTTGATGCGGTCCTCCCCCAGTTCCAGATAAAGGTCCAGCTGGTCGCCGCACAGCGGGTTATTCCCCTGCGCCCTCAGGCCGGCCCCCTCCAGTACCCCGAAGTTGCGGGGATGCTGATTGTGGTCCAGGATCAGCTGCTGGTAGAGGTCCCGCAGATCAGTCACGGGCCGACTCCCCGGCCCTAATCCAGGCCTGAACCATTCGCTCCAGTTTGTCCCGCAGAGCGGGATCATTCACCAGGGCCAGCACCTCCCCGGCGAAACCGTCAATCAGCAGGCGCTGGGCCTCGGGTATCGCCAGCCCCCGGGAGCGGAGGTAAAACAGGGCCTCCTCTTCCAACTGCCCCACTGTGGAGCCGTGGCTGCACTGCACGTCGTCGGCGTAGATTTCCAGCTGGGGGTTGGTGTGTACCAGGGCACCGTCCGATAGCATCAGGTTGCGATTGGATTGGGTCGCGTCGGTCTGCTGGGCATCGGGGTGCACCACTACCAGGCCGTTGAACACCCCCCGGCCCTCGTCGTCCAGAATGCCCTTAAAATTTTCCCGGCTGGTGCAACGGGGCGCCACATGGTCGATGCGGGTATGGTGGTCCACGTGCTCCCGGCCGCGCACGAGGTATAGTCCCCCCAGGATCGCCTCGGCCCCCGGTTCGGCTAGTTTGGCGGCTATATCGACCCGCGTGAGGCGGCCGCCGGTCGTCAGGCTGTGCAACCGGACGCGGCTATCGGCGGCCTGGTGCACTGCTGCATAAGTGGTCTGAAAGCATCCCGGTCCACCCTGATGCACCTGTGCGTACTCCACCACCGCGCCTGTTCCGGCTACAATCTCGGTGACGGCGTTGGACCAGCTGTTCCCCGCGTCCACGTTGACAAACTGCTCCAGGACCGCCACCCGGCTGCCGGTCTCGGCGACAACCAGGGTGCGAGGCGCCGTCAGGACCGGCCGGTCACTGGCCGCCGCCCAATGAATCATGTGGACGGGCCGGTCCAGGCGGACATTCGGCGCCAGGTGAATAACGGCGATGTCGGTCCAGAAAGCGGTGTTCAGGGCGGCAAATGGTTGATCGTCCCACTGAGCATAGCGGCCCAGATGCTCCTCAAGCAGCTGGGGGGCCAGGTTAAAGGCCCCCTCCAACCCGGTGACGGTGACTCCCGGTGGCAAATCATCATTGCCGGAGAACTGCGGGGCCAGGCGGCCATTCACAAAAACTAAGTATGGGCGGCTATCAAGCAGTAAGGGGGCAATGGCATCACTGGCCACCTGGCTCTCCATGGGCAGGGCGAATTCGGTGGCGGCCAGCGGCTCCACGTTAGTGTGCCGCCATTGTTCCCAGCGGGTGGTGGGGAAGCCCAGCTCGACGAAGCGGCTGATCGCCGCCTGTCGTTGTTTTCGCATCCAGCCGGCGTCCGGAAAGAAATTCTCCTTCTCCAGTAGCTCAAACCGGTCACGGTAAGCCGCGCCGGAGTGCCGCTCGGCTATCGTCGCGAGCTCGGTCACGGCCCTATCGCCGCCTTTCCGGTCACGTCCGGCTGCGTTCCCTGGAGCCAGCCGTAGCCGCGCTCCTCCAGTTCGAGGGCCAACTCGGGGCCGCCGGTTTTCACTATCCGGCCCTCGGACAACACGTGCACCCGGTCCGGTTCCACATAACCCAACAGACGCTGGTAATGGGTGATCACCAGGAAGGACCGCTGGGGAGTACGGAAGTTGTTGATTCCCTCAGCCACGATCTTGAGGGCATCGATGTCCAGGCCCGAATCGGTCTCATCCAGGATTGCCAGGGTCGGTTCCAGGATCAGCATCTGCAGGATTTCGTTGCGCTTTTTCTCACCGCCCGAGAAGCCCTCGTTCACCGGCCGGTAAAGGAAGCTCTCGTCCATCCGCACGGCCTGCAGCCGGCCGCGCACCAGGGCCAGGAAATCCACGGCGTCCAGCTGCTCCTCACCCCGCTGTTTGCGCCGGGCGTTCAGCGCCGCCTGCAGCAGATAAATGTTATTGACACCGGGAATCGCCACCGGGTACTGGAACGACAGGAACAGCCCCTCGCGAGCCCGGTCCTCGGGAGTAAGGTCCAGTAAGTCACGACCCTCGAACAGCACTTCACCCGCTGTGACCTGGTAGATATCGCGACCCGCCAGCACCTGGGCCAGGGTACTTTTGCCCGAGCCGTTGGGTCCCATCACGGCGTGTAGTTCCCCGGCCCCCACCGACAGATTAATGCCTCTCAGAATCTCCTGACCCTCGACGCTCACATGTAAATCTTTAATCTCAAGCATTCTCAATACTCACTATCAAATCATTAGTATCCACAATTTACTACTCAACTTTCATTTTGCATTTCATACTTTGCATTTTTCAATTTGCACTTTGCAATGGCCCTTGGCTACCCCACCGCCCCAGTTCCTGCTACTGCCAACTGCCTTCTGCCCACTGCCAACTGCCTACTGCCCCTATCCCACACTCCCCTCTAAACTCACCTCGAGCAGCTTCTGCGCTTCCACGGCAAATTCCATGGGCAGCTTGCGGAATATGTCCCGGCAGAAGCCGTTGACGATCATGGAGACGGCATCCTCGGTGCTCAGGCCCCGTTGCCGGCAGTAGAAAATCTGGTCCTCCCCGATGCGGGTGGTGGTGGCCTCGTGCTCCATGCGCGCCGACGAATTACGCACATCGATGGCGGGGAAAGTGTGTGCGCCGCATTGGTCGCCCACCAGCAGGGAATCGCACTGGGAATAGTTACGGGCGCCCAAGGCTCCGGGCATGATCTTAACCTGCCCGCGGTAGGTGTTCTGGCCGTGGCCGGCGGAGATCCCCTTGGAGATGATGGTGCTGCGGGTGTTTTTGCCCAGGTGGATCATCTTGGTACCGGTGTCGGCCTGTTGGTAGTTGTTGGTCAGGGCCACCGAGTAAAACTCGCCGATTGAGTTGTCCCCCTGCAGGATACAGCTGGGGTATTTCCAGGTGATGGCCGAGCCGGTTTCCACCTGGGTCCAGGAGATCTTGGAGTTGACCCCCCGGCAGGCGCCGCGCTTGGTGACGAAGTTGTAGATCCCCCCCACACCCTGCTTATCACCAGGATACCAGTTCTGGACGGTGGAATACTTGATCTCGGCGTCATCTAAAACCACCAGTTCCACTACCGCCGCGTGCAGCTGGTTCTCGTCGCGCATGGGGGCGGTGCAGCCCTCTAAGTAGCTCACATAGCTGTCCTGGTCGGCGATGATCAGGGTGCGCTCGAACTGGCCGGTCTTGGCGGCGTTGATCCGGAAGTAGGTGGAAAGTTCCATTGGACAGCGCACCCCTTTGGGTATGTACACGAAAGAGCCGTCGCTGAAGACGGCCGAATTGAGAGTGGCAAAGAAATTATCCGTATAGGGGACTACCGAGCCTAAGTATTTTTCCACCAGTTCGGGGTACTTGTGCACGGCCTCGGAGAAGGGACAGAAGATAACGCCCACATCGGCCAGGGCGTCCTTGAAGGTGGTGGCCACCGAGACCGAGTCGAACACCGCGTCCACCGCCACTCCCTCCAGGCGTTTCTGCTCCTGCAACGGGATGCCCAGCTTGGTGTAGGTCTCCAGCAGCTTGGGGTCCACCTCGTCCAGGCTGTCAAGCCGCGGCGGGGCCTTGGGGGCGGCATAGTAACTGATGGCCTGGTAATCGATGGGCGGGTAGTCCGCATTGGCCCAATGAGGCTCCCTGCCCTCGGCCAGCAGCTTCACAAAGTGGCGGTAGGCTTTAAGGCGCCACTGGAGCAGGAACTCCGGCTCCCCTTTCTTACTTGAGATTAAGCGCACCACGTCTTCACTGAGGCCGGGCGGGATGGTCTCCTGCTCGATATCGGTGACAAAGCCGTACTCATACTCCTGGCTGGTGAGACGGTCGATGGTTTGGCGGTCGCTGGCCATGGCTGATAGCCTCGAAGGAGGGGCTACTTTGTCCCGGCGGTTTCACCGGCGACAGAACCGGCCACCGGTTGACATCGGAACAGGTCCGCCAGGCTCATGCGGTGGAAGGCAGCTGCGATAGTGTCGTTGATCGCATGCAGTGGTGAGCGGATCAGGCAGGCCGTCTGCTGGGTGCAGTCCGGCATCGTGATGCAGTCCACCAGCCCCAGAGGGCCCTCCATCTGCTCTAAGAACTGCCACATGTTGTGCTGGGCCAGTCCCTCGCGGATGCGGTAGCCGCCCCGGGCCCCCTTGGTGGGCTCTACATAGCCCTCCCGGGCCAGGCGCTGCAATACCTTTGAGAGCACCGGGAACGGTATCTGATAGGTGTCGGCGATCTCCCGCACGTTTATGGCGGCGTCCCGGCCGGCCTGGTTCAGGTGCGCCAGGGCCAGCAGGGCGTATTCGGTTTTTTTGGTCAGTTTCAGCATAATTTCACTAATTACGACTATTATGGTCGCCTATATTACCGCTTTTCAGACCGGGGGTCAATAACTATTGGTGGTAACCGCTGCCAGATAATGCTTGGTCCGCGCCCGCTTTTAGCGATATAATCGGGCCTTGTTAAACTGCGGAGACCGGCATGAGGCTTATAATTTTTCCACTTAGTTTCAGTCTATTTCTACTGGCCTTGGCCTGGGCGGGTAGTCTGGACCTGGCAGGTCTTCGAGTGGTGCTTGAGGACCGGTTGGCAATCCTCCCGGAGGGGGTGGTAGTGGGTATCGCCTATGAGGATCTGCATACCGGGAACCGGGTGCTGATCAACGAAATGGTCCAGATGCACGCCGCCAGCACCATGAAGGTGCCGGTGATGGTGGAGGTGTTCATGCAGGCCGATCAGGGCCAACTGGCCCTCACCGATTCCATCTTGGTGACCAACGGATTTCACAGCATTGTGGACGGCTCTGAGTACCGGATGGATATAGACGAGGACTCAGACAGCGCTACTTACCATCTAGTCGGGCGCCAGGCCACCATTTACGACCTGACCTACGCCATGATTACCGTTTCGAGCAACCTGGCTACCAACAACCTTATCGCGCTGGTGGGGGCCGGGAATGTGATGGCCACCCTGAAGAGCATCGGGGTGAAACACATGCAGGTGCTACGGGGAGTGGAAGACTTGTTGGCCTACCGGCAAGGCCTGAGCAATACCACCAACGCTCTGGATATGATGCTGGTAATGTCGGCCATCGCCCGCGACCAGGTAGTCTCACCCCAGGCCTGTGCCCGGATGCGGACCATACTGCTGGCGCAACAATTCAATGATAAAATCCCGGGGCTGTTGCCGCCGGAAGTAAAGGTGGCCCACAAAACCGGCAATATCACCGCCATCGACCACGACGCGGCCATCGTCTATCTACCGGATGGGCGCTCCTACTCGTTGACCATCCTCACCAGTGGCATTGAGGATCACCATGAGGCCCAGGCATTGGTGGCGGAACTGTCACAGATTATCTATCGCTATTATCAAGCTGACTGAGAGCGGTTTGCGGCTCTCTACCTCAGGCGGGCTCTAAGAAATCCTCCGCTGCCCGCCAGTTGATACCCTCCAACCGTGCCAGCATTTTCCAGGCGGCCTGCTCGCTGATGCGCCGGTGCGCGTTCTGGGGGTCCTCCTTGGCGGCCATGGCCGACCTGGTGACGCTGACGCACAGACGCAAACAGATAAGGGGGAACAGGGCGTTGATCTCGGTGCCTGAAAGCGGGCGAGCCCGGTGATAACCGGCAGTGATCGAGGCCGCCACCGCCAACGGATCGTCCCGGCCTAATATAGCATACGCACAGGCCACCGCCAGCTCGTTCACCGTATAAGTGCGCAGCATATCGCCGAAGTCCAGCAGCCCGGTCATTCGCCAATGGCCGTCGCCGTCCCGGTCCAGCAGCAGGTTCTCCTCATTGGCATCGTTGTGGATCACGCTCTGCGGCAGTTGGCCCGCCAACGGTTCCATCCACCGGCCATATTGCCCCACTAACCGCTCCACGATCCCCCGTTGACCAGGGTCCGGGATATGCTGGGTGGCCCCGGTGAGCCACTGGGCCTGGCGCGGGTCCCAACGGTGCTCCCGGTCCATGGCGGGATGCTCAAACCCGAGCAGGCACAAGTCCAACTCACCCAGTGCCTGGCCTATCTGCTCCAGGGTAGATTCCGGCCGATCAGCCACCCCAGCCATCAGCGTACCGGGCAAGTAGGTGAGCACTCGCGCCGCATTGGTCCGGCCGTCGCCGCCCATTATCGTGCAGATGGATTTGCCCCCAATGGACCGGATCACCCGGGGACTGCCGGCTGCCGACCAGTCTCGCGCCAATATTTCCAGGGCGGCATTCTGGAGGTCCAGCGCCGCCGGGTCCTCGTCCCGGCTGGCTATCTTCACCACGTACCGGCCGGGCCCGCCGCAATCGAGCAAGAAATTCTGGTCTGTAAACGCCGGCAGGGGAGATATTGCCCCCGCCAGGCCGTACTGTCGATGGACGAACTCCAGGACCGTTTCCGGCGTCAGGGCCGGTCTTTCTTTAGATTTAGGGATCATAGCTAAATACAAACCCATGCGCAATTCCCCGGCCCCTCCCAGCAGGTGGTGTGGATCAAGGTTCTCACCGGTTAGCTCGGATAACCCGATAACGAATAGATCACGAATTTAAAACCGACAGAGCAACGAATTTTTATCTGTTGCCCGGGTGGAACGGACAACTTTCCGGCCTCAAACTCCGTCTATATAATAATTACAGCCGTTAACCCCCTGAGTAAAGGCTAAAGCCATGAATTACAAATCATTGATAATGCTGGCACTGACAGCTTCTCTCAGTGCCGCCGTTGACGAATTCATTGAATTCGACCGCTCACCCGAACCCGTGGGCGGCTATGAGGCGCTGGCTGATTACATCATATATCCTGAGATCGCCTGGTCCGCCGGTACTGAAGGGACTGTGCAGTTGAAGGTTTTTGTCAACGCTCAAGGTCGAGTGGAGCAGGCCGAAGTTCTTGACGGCATCGATAAATCCGGCTTGAATGAAGCTGCCGTGGCCGGTATCCGACGGGCCTCGTTTCGTCCTGCCATTCAACGCGGCTTACCGATTGGAGTCTGGCTCACTATTACGGTCACTTTCCGGCGGCACGCCTGAACCACCGACAAGCCACTTCCATTATCCGGCCCATTAAATCTGGAGCCATGTGCGCCGCACGCGCTAAACCCGCACCTGGTGGCAACCGGGGAAGTCTTCCCACCTGCGTAGACCCTGAATGATCCGGCGAACCCGAGTTCCGCTGATTCTGTCATAATCTCCCCCCTGCATGGCCAACCTTATATAAAGTTGGATCACCGTCATCTGTGGCATCCCGGGAAGCTCCAGACCAATAACAGGTTCCTGCCGGTCACTGCTCCGGCGGCCTACCGTCGAGCGAAACCGGCGTCGCATTCAGTCTAAGAACAGTTGGCAATACAAATTGCTCAAAAAGTGCTTAAATTAACCTTGCTGCAATTGGCTGGAATTTGTGCTACTATCGGAGGATTTGGTGGAAAATCTACTTTCTAGACGCCCTATTTTTCTTGTTGACGGGCGGTTACAGGCCTATGAGGTGGCTTTCAGCGCCGGGGTCGAGAAGTACCTGGTTTCCGAAGGCGAGCAGAAAAAACTGCCCGCCGAAGTGCTGCATTATATGCTTGGCTTCGTGGGCGACGAAAAGATCCGTAAGCGTCCGGCGTTTGTACAGGTTGACCCAGCGTTGCTCCCCGGGGCCCCGATCCGGACCCTCTCACGTCAGAACGTGACCCTATTCCTGCCACAACCCTTCAAGGTGACCGAAGCTCTTGGCAATGCCCTGGGCGATCTGAAACATGCCGGTTTCAAGCTGGCTTTTGGTGACTACGCCGTCGATGATGGTTTCGAGCATCTGTTGGATTTTGCTCACTTCATAATTGTCAATTACAGCCAGCGGGACGAAAAACGCCGCCGGATCACACCCAAGTACTGCCATTCGAAAAGAATCCAGGTGATGGCCTACGAACTGCAATCGCGGGCGGAGTACGAGGAGGCCCGGAAACTGGAGTATGACCTGTTCCACGGCCCCTTCTTCTGCGATCCGGCACTGATTGAGAAGGACCAGCTGCCACCGGTCCAGGCCAAATTGCTGGAACTGCTGGTGGAAGTAAACCGCATGGACATCAACTACGATAAGGTGGCCGGGATCATCAGCAAGGTGAAGAAACTGACCGACGTGCTCCTGGAGCACGTGAATTCACCCCAGTTCAAGATGGAGCAGGAGATCACCACCCCCAACCAGGCAATGACCTTGTTGGGGGTAATGCGTTTTCGCCGCTGGGCCGCGGTGTCTGCAGCGGCGGTCCTGGGCCAGCGCGACCTGTCTGAGCAGTTGCAGTTATGCCTGGCGCGGGGCCACTTTCTGGAGGCTGTGGGGGATAAGCTTGGTGACAGCGACCTGGCGGACAATCTGTTCACCGCCGGACTGTATTCCCTGATCGCCTGTTTCTTTCACCGGCCGCTCACCGAGCTACTGGGCACCATCCCCATAGACCGCACTGTCCGAGGGGCCCTGTTGGGCGATGAAGGCCGGCTAAAGACCGCCCTCGATCTGGCGGCGGCCACAGAAGTTGGCGATTGGGCCGCGATCGGGAAGCACGCGGAGGCTCTCAAGCTCCAGGGACTGGATGTATCCAGGGCCTACTTCGAGGCGCTTATATGGGCTCGGGCTGTAGCCGCTGAGTACCATACCGGGTAGCGCCGGAACCGTCACCCGGCCGGCCCGCAAGGTCGAGCGCTACCACCTTATTTGAGGGGATCATCATGCGCATTCCGATCATCCTGGCGATCCTGGGCCTGACCGTGGGCGCCAGCGGGCAAAGGGACTTCTCCCAGGTCAAGATCACCACCACCCACGTGGCGGGCAATGTCTATATGCTGGAGGGCGCCGGTGGGAACATGGCCGTGTCGGTGGGTGCGGACGGTATACTGATGGTGGACGACCAGTTCGCCGAGCTGGCCCCCAGGATCGAGGCCGCCCTGGCCCAGATCTCCAAGGGGGACCTCAAGTTCCTGCTCAACACCCACTACCACGGGGACCATACCGGCGGCAACCCGTCGTTCGGCGACCGGGCACTAATAATCGCCCATCACAATGTGCGCCGGCGGTTGGCGGATAAGCCTCCCGAGGGTTGGCCGGTGATCACCTTCAAGGAGGGATTGTCTGTCCACTTCAACGGTGAGGAGATTGTGGCCCGGCACCACCCCCCGGCCCATACCGACGGCGACGTGGTGGTGCATTTTACCGCCTCCAACGTGGTGCACATCGGCGACCTGTTCTTCGGTGGCCGTTTCCCCTACGTGGACCGCGAGGGCGGTGGCGACGCAGCCGGTTATCTGCGGGCATTGAAACGGATGGCCGACGAACTCCCCCCGGATGTACTGATCGTCTCGGGCCACTCCGCCGTCATGACGCCCGATTCGTTGCGGCGCTATCACTCCGCCCTGACCGAGCAGGTGGCCTTCATCCGGGCCGGTATGGACCAGGGGCGCAGCCTGGAGCAGATTATCGAGCAGGGGCTGCCCGCCAAGTGGAAGGGTTGGGGCTGGAGTTTGGTTCCCGAGAAGAAATGGATCGAGGCGGTGTTCAATAGCAAGGGCGGCTAAGGCCTTGCCCGAGTCCTTCACCACCCGCCTGCACCGTATCATCTTCAACCTCTTTCCGGCCTTCCGGCGCACCGGCGGGCGGGTGGTCTACATCGCCGCCGACCTGTCGGAGGTCCGGGTTAAGGTGCCCTTTAAATGGCGCACCCGCAATATCATGGGCTCAACCTTCGGGGGCAGCATATACGGCGCCGTGGACCCGATCTACATGACGATGCTGATCCGGCGGCTGGGGAAGGGCTATATCGTGTGGGACAAGGCCGCCTACATCCGCTTCAAGAAGCCCGCCCGGGGCCACCTCTACGCCACCTTCACTTTAGGCGACAACGAGCTCCAGACCATCAAGGACCTGCTTGAGACCGAGCCCAAGATCGACCGGACCTACACCGTCGAGCTGGTGGATAAGGCCGGCATCGTCCACGCCACGGTGGAGAAGGTGGTGCATGTGAGGAGGGGGTAGGAGTGGCCAGGGGCTCGCCATAGGGCATGTGGTCCACGAATGGCTAGCTGCGACCCATCAAAGACCCATTAAACACCCCACGAATGCCCATTAAAAACCCATTAGAAACCCCGCCAAAGCCTAGCTAATACCCATCAAAAGGTTCACCCTTACCGACGGGAGCAGCTAGCCAAAGCGTTTTAACCGCAAAGGCGCAAAGGGCAGAAAAGACGGAATTAGAGATTAAAGTATTAAGAATGCAGGGGTTAATATCTGTTAGATACCGGGAGCGGGGGGAGCAAGATTAACCGCCAAGCCCGCCTTCGGACGGGCCTACGGGCGCAAAGGCATGTCCCGAGCTCGCCGAGGGGACGCCAAGAAAGAGGAAACCGGATACTCGAAACGCGAAACTTGGCAATTCAACTCACCCTTCGGTAGACTCCCCGCCGATGGCGGGGTTCCAGAGTTAACCCTTCCTTCTCGCTGACGCGAGTTCCTTCCCTTATAAAGGGAAGGAATTTTGGAGAAGAGTTAATCCCTCCATCTCGCCCTTCGATCCGCCCATCCGGCACACTCCCCCGCCGATGGCGGGGTCCAGGACTAGATTTTCAAAGAGCGGGGGGAATATAGGGATTTTTGGGAGGGCTGTCGTTCGCCTGGTGCGCGGAAGAGCTAACCGCCAAGGCGCAAAGTACGCCAAGGAAGAGAGAAACTGGGAAATAGAACCCTGCGTTTCTGTTCAGGGCAAGACTCGAAACTAGGAACCTGGAACTGCACCCCAATCATCAATCCGCCAGCTGGCGGATCAATCGACAATATACAATCAACAATTCTCTCTGTCGTGCGCTTGGTGCGCCACGGTAGAGAAGGTGGTTCATGTGAGGAGGAGGTACGGGGGCGGTCAGCGGGAAACCAACGCCTATGAGGCATGTTTTGGGATTAAATTAGGACCAACCAGATTAAATCTTCTTCTGATGACCAAGGTAAGGAGCACTGATGCCAGTTCCTGATTTCCAATCCTTCTTCAAACCGCTGCTTGATCTTGCCGCGGGCAGCCGTGGTTCTAATCCCACTTAATAAAGAACTACCCGGAATGGACTTATTACTTGCTAACTGAAACCAAAATATCCTAGCCGTAAGAGTGGTTCAGAGATGATTGGCTGGTCATGAGTGAGGGTAGCATTGTGAATCATTTCCACTCTATTAAAGGCACATATCTGCTATTGGCATTTGGGCTCCTTCATTATTGTGATCAACCACCCGAAGAGTCACCTCTTGAATCCTTGGATGTACAGAATATATCTGTAGACTGCGTCTCAGGTGTTCTTTCACGGGGCCCTAATGAGATTGTGATCACAACTCAAGAGGAATATGAACAATTCCTCGACTGGAAATTCAAACAACGCATGGATGGGACTTGGGATTATCATTTCCCAAATGTACTAGAAGTGATTAAGAGCGAATACCCAGATCTAACCGAGCCTGAATACGTGCAACTGGCCACTGACAGTCTCTTCCGAATGGAGGTGCTTATCTGGGCTAAGAATTGTGGTTATCCAGACGGGGGGCCTATTTATGGTAATCCAGAGATAGATTTTGATATTTATACTCTACTCGGGGCTAGGATGGTAGGCGGAGGTTGCGCTGGCCCCGATGTTGATCTACTTGAAGCATTTAAAGACGAGAATCAGATGAAGTATATCTTCCGAATCCAGATAAATTGGTATGGTCACTGTAGTATGCCCCTTTATGGACTAGTTTGGGCACTTGTACCCCGAATTCCTGACGGTTATTCTGTAGAGTTTGACCATGTCAATACGGTCGTGAATGAAGAATGGGAGTAGGTTGAATGATCAAAACAAGACTCTCAAACGCCTGGTGGCGCTAGAGTATACTAACTCTATCAGGATGGTACTGCTAAGATAGTTTGTCGATGAGCTCGGCCAGGGTCTTTATCTAGCCTCCAGCCTACCCAGCCCCTGGTCCAGCGCCACCGCCAGCAGAGTCGCCGGGCGAACGACAGAGTCTACTCACCCCCCGACCCCCTCCCACAGCTCTTCCCGCTTATCCAGCAGCTCCCGCGTCTCCCTGAGGACCGCCTGGCTGCTCTTCTGCCAGTAGATCCGGCCCCGCCGGACGTAGATATGGTCCAGATAGCGGCCGTGGCTGGCCTCGATAAGGGCCTGGAACTCGGCCAGGTAGTCCGGCTTGAACCGGCTGTTGAAAGTGTTGAACAGCACAACCGGCTTGCCCTGGAAATCGGTATTGCGGACGAAGGTCCACAGGGGCGGCGCCGGCCGGAACAACCAGATGGGTGAGCCGATGAAGATCAGCCTGTAGGGGGTCATGTCAATGGTGGCGGGACTGATGGGGGATTCAGTATGGTACTGGGCATCCCGGGCGGCGTTTTTCCAGCCCCTCAGGTCCAGGCTGTAGGCCTGGGCCTCCAGGTGGCGGATGTCGGCCTGAAAGGTACGGGCGATCTCCCGGGCCATGTTCTCCGTATGCCCCGAACGGGAGAAGTAGACCACCAGCACGTCGGCCGGTCCCTCCGCCTCCCGGGTGTACGGCTGGCTGTGGCGGTAGGTGACGTCCTTCCAGTAAGTGAGGGCGACGGCCCACACGACCATTAGGGCGGCGAGTATCAGCAGGTAAGACAACATTCTATTAGTCCTGAATTTCATGACCGGTGTTCCATCTGTCCCAGGTTACGGCTGCGACTCCCCAAGGGCACGGGGATGAGCCGGGGGAAACTAGGCCGGCCGGGCGCTGGGCGCGCTTTCGACGGGCTCGGCGGCCACCGTGCAGTTCGATGATTCGATCTACCAACGTCAATCCAACGCCGGAGCCCTCCGGTGATCGCCTAATCATCCCCGTCGTCCAGCCACCAGCGCTCCACAACCGGCGGGGCAGCCGGGTCGACCAGCTGGCCGGGCCGGGGCAGTACCACGGGTACATCAGCAGCAGCGGCGGCCTCCAGAACCCACTGGGGTGGCTCGAACCAATCGTGGAAGGCCAGATTGAACGTACCCCAATGAATCGGCTGCATCAACCCACCTCCCAGCTGCACATGGGCCGCGACCGCCTGGGGCGGATTGAGGTGGATTTCCGGCCAGGCCTGATCATAGGCCCCGATTTTGATCAGCGTGGCGTCAAACGGGCCGTATCGTTGGCCGATTTGGGCGAAGCCATCGTATGGCCCGGTATCACCGCTGAAAAACACCCGGTGGTTCGGACCGATAACGGCCCACGAGGCCCACAGGGTCGGATTACTACCCCCCAGCCGGCCGGAAAAATGCCGGCCCGGGGCGGCGGCAATCGCCAGCCCGGTGGTAGGATTCCACGAATCCCACCAATCCAGCTCAACGATCTGCGAATCGGCCACGCCCCACTTCTCCAGATGGGCCCCTACGCCTAAAGGCATCACGAAAACAATGCCTTTAGCGGCCAGTGCGATCACAGTTTTGCGGTCCAGGTGGTCGTAATGATCGTGGGAGATGATTACCGCGTCCAGCGGCGGCAGATCAGTCAGGGCTATAGGCGGTGCATGAAACCGCCGGGGCCCGTAAAATGAAAACGGCGACACACGCTCGCTCCAAACCGGATCGGTGAGCAACCGGTAGCTGTCAATTTCGATCAGCACGGAAGAATGACCCATCCAGGTCAGTCGCAAACCACCGGGCGGTGGTAGGGTGTAATCTTCCGCCTCGCGGTAATCCACCGGTATCTCTTGGCGGGGCTCGCGCACCTGGTCACCAAAAAACCAGCGTCGCATCATGGTGAAAAAGCCCCCTGACGGCCCCCCCATATCAGTGGGTACCGGGTTGACGAACGACTGGCCGTCAAAGTTCGGTGAACGTTTGATTCTCTCCAGCCGGGCGCCGGTTGGCCGAGCCCCAAACTGAGCGAGGTTATCGGTGGAAATAATCAGGGCCACGGCTGCAACGATTAACAGTGCGGCGATTATCAGCAGGTAACTCAGCATTCTTTTAATCCTGAAATTCATGACCGATGTTCCATCTATGTCAGGTTACGGCTACGACGCCCCAAGTGTACTGGGAAGAGCCGGGGGAAACTAGGCCGCCCGGACCCCGGTCGCAAGGCCGGATTGGGCGAGGTCAGACCGGGCGATCAGGCACCAATCGTTGGAACAATCGCCACCCCCCGTAGTTCAAGTCCAATGCGGCCAACCGGCCCGCAGCACCAACCCGGGGAGGGGGACAAATGTTGAGTACAATCGGCAGGGCTTTTTTGATCGGGGCACTGGGCGCGCTATCGACAGCCTGGGCGGCCACCGAATTTCAGGTCACCAACAACGGTCTCAGCTCGTACACCATCGACGGGGAGACGAATCCGTCCTTGACGCTACGGCCGGACTCCACCTACATATTCCACATCAACGCACCGGGGCACCCCTTCTGGATCAAGACCGTGCAGTCCACCGGAACGGGGAACGCCCACGACTCGGGCGTCACCAACAACGGCGCCGAGCAGGGCGACTTGACCTTCACCGTCCCCGGCATCCCCCGCGAACAGCTATACTATAACTGCCAGTTCCATTCCCCCATGACCGGGACAATCACTATCGAGACCATAGTCGCCACCAGCGGCCGGGCGCCACGGCCCGCAGGTTTCCGCCTGTACCCCAACTATCCCAACCCCTTCAACCCCACCTCGACTATCCGGTATGCTCTGCCCGAGGCCGCCCGGGTCACCCTGGCTATCTACGATGTCATGGGCCGGGAGGTAGCGCGCCTGGTCGATGGGAATCTGGAGGCGGGTACTCACAGCGTCGAGTGGAACGGACAGGATCGGGCCGGGCGGGTGTTGCCCTCCGGCGTCTACATCGTCAGGCTACTTGCCACGCCAACGGCGGGGGCGACAGAGCAGGATCGCCTGTCGATGCGAATGCTGCTATTAAAATAGTTATACGGAAAGTCCCGCCTCAGGCGGGGCTGTTGCTGAAATAGTTATTTGGAAAGTCCCCAGCCTCCAGCCTCTAGCCTCTAGCCTCATCTTCAATCACCCCAGCCTGCGCTCCAGCCACCCCAGCCCCTGGTCCAGCAGCACCGCCAG
>CBDVAP010000055.1:0-16615 GCA_965372015.1 uncultured bacterium
GATGGTCCCATGGAGATGGAGGGAACAACTGATGCCAGCGGGTACTATCGCATCACGGTGCCCTTTTTAGAGTTTCGGGTAGAAGTAGACAGATGGGACGTGAGTGATCATGGCTATTTGGTGCCTCGTCATAGGGATGATTGGGTACATGTATTCGATAACGACAGTGCCGAGGTCAACTTCGAAACCTATGACACTGATGCCGCCATTGAGGGGCAGGTCCTGTGGTCCGACGGTTCCCCGGCGGTGGACATCAATGTTTGGGGAGATGTCCCCGGGTTTTATTCCGATGCCTGGACGGATGGCGACGGGTTTTATTCCCTGCCGGTCAGCACTTACCTTGACTCGTTCGAAGTGGTAGACCCCTGGGATGAAACCAATACCTGGACCAACATCGGGTACTGGGTTGGAGTCTGGGAGCCTGAGACGGTGTCACAGCCTGACGGTCTAAATGCCCGGGCCGGTGACGTGGATATGGACTTCACGCTCTATGGCGCCGACGCAACCATGACCGGTGTTATCTATGACCACCTCATGACCCCGGTACCCCACGCCGGCCTATGGGCCTATGTGGAAGGTGACAGCGCTTGGGAGCAGTTATTTTCAACCGGTACTCGGGCTAGGGACGACGGCACATACGAACTAAAGCTGATTGGTGGCTTCGAATGGATCGTAATGGTCTTTCCTGCAGAGTGGGGCCCCCCGGCTGCTGTCGATACCTTCAACGTGTTCGCCGGACAGAACATCGTACACGATTTCCATCTGCAGGAGAGGAGAACCCACGTTGCGGTGGAAGGAATGGTCTTCAACTTCGACGGCATCGGCATTCCCAATGCCACTGTGGAAATCCGCCAGACGGAGGACGGTGATTACTATAGCGCGGTGAATACCGATGGGGAAGGCTATTTTCGAATCGAGGGCGTACCCACGTTCTCGAGATACGAAGTGGCCGCCTTCACGCCGGATGGCGAGTCCCAGTTCTACCACGTGTGGGTAGATGATTGGGACCTCTGGCTGGAATTCTGGATGGGCGGCTTCAACCGGTTGAGCGTTTCCGGTACGGTGTTCAATCCTGAGGGCGAACCTCTGATGAACGCTTTCGTCTTTGCCTTCGATGGAATCAGCGATGATCCCATCGATGTCCGGCTTACTGACGAAGGCGGCTACTATGATTTCTTCGTGGAACCGGGGACGTACGAGTTCCGGGCCGGATACCCCGGCTTCCTGGTGAGTTCCACCGGATTCATTGCGGTGGATAGTTCCCTGACCCTCGACTTCCAGCTGGATTCGGCCGGAGCAGCTCTCACAGCCACCGGTTCGGGGCATGTGATCGACGAAGGGGGAGGTGCAATTCCTAATGTGTTTGCTCTGTTCATTTCAGACGCCTACATGGGACAGACCTTCACCAATTTCAGCGGTGATTACATGCTCGACCTGGTACCCAGCTCGAACTACGTGGCGATCTACTATAAGGAAGGTTTCCACGACGCATATCGCGCTTGGGGGAATATCGTGGAGGGCACTAATCCGGGACTGAATGTAACCATGACTCCCGTGGACTATCTCATGCTCCATACGGCGAGAGACGTGCCTAATGACCACGGCGAACAGATCTTCCTGGCCTGGCAGGTCCATCCCACCCTGGCGGGAAGACTAACCCGCTTCAATCTCTGGGAGATCGGCCGGGGAACGATAATAAATCCCTATGATCCACCAGTAGGACAGTCGGCACGTTACGTAGGTACCGTGCCCGTGCATCCCGGCTGGACCGAATATAGCGCCGCGGTGACTACCCTCTATGACGGTGTGGAGACCTGGTACATGGTTACGGCCCACGGCGGGGATACCTGGGACTTCTGGGATTCCAATCCCAACAGCGGGGTCTCGATCGACAACCTGCAACCTGCCCCCCCGCAGGGTGTGATCGCCGGAGGCGGCGATACAGAGGACCAGGTGGTCATCGGCTGGGATGGGGCCAACATCGAGCCGATCCAGTACTACACCATTTACCGGTCAGTGGATGGTGGTGCTATCGAGCAGCACACCTATTCCGCCGAGCCGGGATATGTGGATAATCTGACTGCCCCCGGAACCTACGAGTACGTTATCACGGCCACCGACTACGGCGATAACGAGTCTGCCAGGTCGGCAGCAGTGTCCTACACATTTACGCCATTGTCGATTGTGGACGGGATGGGTATCCCGGATGAGTTCGCTCTGAGGGCCAACTATCCCAACCCGTTCAACCCCAGCACGACCATTGCCTACCAGATGCCGGAGGCCGGCCGGGTGAGCCTGGAGGTCTATGACCTGACAGGCAACGTGGTCAGCACGCTGGTCAGTGAGAGCCAGCCGGCCGGCTACTACCAGACGGTCTGGAACGGCCGGGATCAGAGGGGTGTGCCGGTGGCCACCGGTGTCTACTTCTACCGGCTCCAAGCCGGCGCCGAGTTTGTCAAAACTCACAAGATGGTGTTAATGAAGTAGCACTGCGCAGGCCAATGGCCGAATATAAAGCCCCGTCCGGTCCCGAAGCTTCGGGATTGGGCGGGGTTTTTCTTTGGCTGAACCTGGTTGACTTGACAATTGCCCTCTGCTGTTCATGGGCAAGATCGTGCAGCCGCTGTGGGAGGAAGGGTAGCGACCGGCTAGTTACCGGGGGCCATCCGGCAGGTGACAGTCAGGTTTGGCGCGAATATTTCTGTTATTCTTTTGTCCAACTGCTGTTCTTCAAACAACCCATACACCGCGCTCCCGCTCCCCGACAGCCCGGCGTACACCGCCCCCGCTTCCAGCAATCGCCCTTTTATCTCCGCCAGATCCCCGTGGTGTGGAAAAACCAGCTCCTCAAAGTCGTTGCCAAAGGTCTCCCAGGGAATAGGGTCCTGCATGATGAGCCGATCGAAACCCGGTGCTGGTGGGAACGACTGCCGCCCGGCAAACTGCCCGTAGGCCCAGGCGGTATCCACACTGAAGGGGGGCAGCACCAGCAGGATGGTATGCGCTATGTGCGTCGCCAGCGGAGTTAGCGTTTCGCCGATGCCCTCACCGAGCTGCAATCCGCCGCGGATAAAGAAGGGCACGTCGGCCCCCAGCTGGACGGCCAGTTCCTCCAGCTCATCGAGGGTGAGACCCAATTGCCAGAGCTCATTCAACCCCTTGAGCACCGCCGCCGCGTCGCTGGAGCCGCCTCCCAAGCCGGCACCGGGCGGGACCTGTTTATGCAACCCAATGTGGACGCCCGTTTGCTTACTAGTGGTCTTAAGCAGCAGGTGGGCAGCCCGCAAGCAGAGGTTTTCCTCCCCGCTAGGCACCCCGCTGGCTTGGGGTCCGGTCACTTCCAGTGTGAGCTCTAGGCTGGGCTGTAAAGTGAGAGTAATCTCATCGCCAAAGCCAATTTCCTGGAACAGGGTATGCAGTAGGTGGTAGCCGTCTTTCCGGCGGCCCACGATGCGCAGTCCCAGGTTGATCTTGGCGTTGGCCCGCAGTTGGAGGGACATGCGGCCGTTTACCGGTCCAGGGCGGCCCGCACCCGGTCGCGGCATTTTTCCAGGCCGAATTCATTCACGATGGTCACGATATCGGGGCCCGTTACCCGCCCGGTAATGGCCGCCCGGATGGGATGCCACAGTTCCCGGCCTTTTAAGGAGAACTCGGCACCAATACCTTTCACCGTGTCCAGGAACCACTGCCCGGATAACTGCTCCGCCGAATCAAGGTTAGTCAGGAGAGTGGAAAGGATGCCCCGGGACAGGGCGTCGGAAAGGGCGGCTTTGGCGGCCTCATCATATACCACCGGGTCCTGGAAGAAGAAGGCCAGCAACTCCCGAGCGTCAGCCAATAAGTTGACCTTGGTCTGGATGGCAGCCGCCATGGTAGCGGTGACATCCCAGTCGGAATCCAGGTGGGGCGCGATGGCGGCGCGAAACTGTTCTGCGGGCAGGGCGCGGATATGTTGGCCGTTGATCCAGTCCAGTTTCTCGGTGTCAAAGATAGCCCCGCCCTTTTGCACCCGGCCGATCTCGAAGGCCTCGATCAGCTCCGCCATTGTGAAAACCTCTCGATTGCCTTGTTCGTGCCAGCCCAGCAGGGCCACAAAATTTACCATGGCTTCCGGCAGATAGCCCTGCTCCCGGTAGGCTTCCACGGCCACATGGCCCTGGCGTTTGGAGAGCTTGGAGCGGTCGGGATTGAGCAGCAGGGGCAAATGTGCAAACGTGGGCGGCTCCCAACCAAAGCACTGGTAAAGATACAGGTGCTTGGGCATACTGGGCAGCCACTCCTCGCCCCGAATCACGTGGCTGATCTCCATCAGGTGGTCGTCCACCACATTAGCCAGGTGGTAAGTGGGGAATCCATCGCCTTTGATGAGCACCTGGTCGTCCACGATCTGCCAGTCGAAGGCCACCTTTTTGCGAATGATATCCTTAAAGGTGATGCGGCCCGATTCGGGTATGGCCAACCGGACTACGTGGGGCTCACCTGCCGCCCGGCGCTTGGCTTCGTCGTTAGGCAGGGAGCGGCAGTGGCGGTCGTAGCGCACGTTGATGCCCATTTTCTTTTGCCGCTCACGCAACTGCGCCAACCGCTCGGGGGTACAGAAGCAATAATAGGCCTGCCCGCCGGCCAGTAGCTGCTCAGCGTGCTGGTGATAAATCTCCAAACGCTCGGATTGCACGTAGGGACCGCAATTGCCGCCCAGACCGGGGCCTTCGTCGATTTTCAAGCCGGCCCAGGCCAGCATGTCCAACATACTCTCCACTGCGCCTGCTACTTGGCGGGATTGGTCGGTGTCCTCGATGCGCAGGATGAAGACGCCACCGTGTTTGCGGGCGAACAGCCAATTATACAGGGCGGTGCGCAGGCCGCCCACGTGCAGGTAACCGGTGGGGCTGGGGGCGAAGCGGACGCGGACGGTCATATCTCGGGAAATAAATGTAAATTGAAAATATTAAAATGCAAAATCAAAACCTTTTTACTGTGACAATCAATTAATCCTGTTTAGCCGAGGAATCAGCTTGATAATCCCCGCGGCAAAATTCAGCATCCGCTCCGAGATGTCGTTTCTGTCCTCCTTCATTTTTCATTTCATCCATTAGATTGGCTTATGGTCGCTACCGCCATTGCCGCGATTCCCTCCCCCCGTCCGGTGAAGCCCAGGTGGTCGGTGGTGGTGGCCTTGATGCTCACCTGTGACGCTTCCACCTCCAGGTCCGCCGCCAGCAGCTTGATCATCTCCGGGATATGGGGCGTCAGGGCCGGCTCCTGCAGGATGACGGTGCAGTCCACATTGTTCAGGGTGGCGCCGGCCTGCTCAAGGATGCTGTGGGCCTCCCGGAGGAACAGGCGGCTGTCGGCGCCTTGCCAGCGAGGGTCGCTGGAGGGGAAGTGGCTGCCGATGTCCCCGGCGCCCACCGCCCCCAGTAGAGCATCCACGATGGCGTGGATCACTACGTCACCGTCACTGTGGCCGGCAATCGATTGGTGGAAGGGCACCTTGACGCCCCCCAAAACCATACCGTCGCCGGCAGTGAAGGCGTGGACGTCGGCCCCGATGCCGCATCTAAGCATGGGTCAACCGCCACTCCAGGAATTCCCAATCCTCCTGGCTGGTAATCTTCAAATTATGGGTAGACCCACGGACCACCGCCACCCGCCCGCCGATGGCCTCCACCAGGCGGCATTCGTCGGTGCCGGTCAGGCCGCTTTCCTCGGCACTGGCCAAAGCGCCCCTGAGCACCGAAACGCGAAAGGTCTGGGGTGTCTGAGCCTGCCAGGTCACCTTGCGTGCCAGCGTGCCTTTAACCACACCGCCCTGCTCGCCGGCCTCCAGATCAACCTCCTTCAATGTGTCCACCACCGGCACCGCCACAATAGCCCCATCGTAGGTGCGGCACAGCTCCGCCGTTTGGCTGATCCAGGCCGGGTCCAGGTTGGGGCGGGCGGCGTCGTGCACGGTGATCAGCTGGGCCGCTTCCGGTACTTCCAGCAGGGCATTAGCCACCGATTTTTGCCGGGTGGGTCCGCCGACGGTCACCAACATCTCCACTTCGGGAGGCAGGAAGTTCGAAATCATTTCGTGGGTGGAATCCAGGTTAGCCTCCGGGACCGCCACCACTAACCAGCGGACCTCCGGAGCGGCCAGCACCCGCTCCAATGTATGGACCAGCAGCGGCTTACCGGCTAATAGGCGAAACTGTTTCTTGGTATGGCCACCCAAACGGGTACCCTGCCCGGCAGCGGGGACAATAACGGCGACTGGTAATGGTTCTGAGGCGTTCATATCGGTGGATAAGGATTCAGGGATTTACTTTTTGAGCGGTGGAATATAAGCACGCCAGCCGCCGTTTTGATCTTTCCGGCCGCGGTCCCGGGACTACAGGATCAACATGGCATCCCCGTAACTATAGAAGCGGTACTCCTGGGCCACGGCCCGGCCGTAGCTTTCAAATATCAATTCCCGGCCTGCGAAAGCTGATACCAGCATCAGCAGGGTCGACTTGGGGAGGTGAAAATTGGTGACCAGCCCGGCAACCACCTGAAAGTCATAGGGCGGGTAGATGAATTTCTCGGTCCAGCCGTTACCCGGTCGCACTTGTCCGGGACCGCTGGCCAACGTTTCCAGGGTACGGGTAACTGTCGTCCCCACTGCCACCACCCGCCGGCCCCGCCGAATCGTGTCATTGATCAGGGCGGCGGTCTCCGGGCCCAGGCGGTAATGCTCGGCGGCCATGCTGTGCCGGGAAAGGTCCTCGACCCGCACCGGCTGGAAGGTCCCCAGACCCACGTGTAATGTCAGGTAGGCGACCTGGATTCCGGTAGCCTTTAGCTCTGCCAGTAGCCGGTCGGTGAAGTGCAATCCTGCCGTGGGGGCCGCCACTGCTCCCCGCTGGCAGGCGAAGACGGTCTGGTAGGTTTCACGATCGGCCGGTTCCGGTTCCCGCCGGATGTAAGGCGGCAAGGGTGAGCGGCCGTATATATCGAGCAGATCGAAGATAGACTTGTAATCGTGGTGGAACCGTACTACCCGCCCGCCCTCTGGCGTGGCAGTCTCCACCTGGCAGTAGGCCGCCGGACCGATCAGCAGCCTTTGACCCGGCCGGGACCGCCGGCCCGGTTTCACCAGCACCTCCCAGCGGTCAGGTTCCAGCTCCCTATGCAGCAACACCTCGACCGCGCCCCCGCCATTCTCGCGAGTAGTTATCAACCGGGCCGGGAATACCCGGGTGTCGTTCAGGATCAGGGCATCGCCGGGCTGCAGCAAGCCGGGCAGGTCGCTGAAGTCGTGGGTGGATAGGCCGCCGCTTGACCGCTCAACCAGCATCAATTTACACCGGTCCCGCTCAGCCGGCGGGTACTGGGCGATCAGCCGCTCGGGGATGGCTATATCGAACTGGGACAGCCGCGGGGCACTTACCTGAGTAGGGGCTGCCATGCTGGCGGCTAGAAAAGGTGCTTTTGGCCGGCTTTTTCCTTGAGCGGCGGCTTGACGCCTAAGTACGAGTAAGCCCGTTCCAGGGCCACCCGGCCGCGCTGGCCCCGCTGCAGGAAGCCCTCCTTGATCAGGTAAGGCTCGTAGACCTCCTCAATAGTGCGGGAGGTTTCGTGCAGGGCCACGGCCAATGACTCCACCCCCACCGGGCCGCCGCCAAAGGTTTTGACCAGGCAGGTGAGAATGCGCCGGTCCATCTCGTCCAGGCCGGTCTCGTCGATGCCCAGGCGGTCCAAGGCCTGGCGGGCCATGTCTAGATCCAGGTGGCCGCTGCCCTCCACCTCGGCGAAATCGCGGGCCCGGCGCAGGATACGGTTGGCGATGCGGGGGGTGCCCCGGGAACGGCGGGCGAACTGTTCGGCTGCGTCGTCATCGATGGTGATCTCCAAAAGCTCCGCCGAACGAAGGATGATCAGCTTGAGGTTGGCCGCAGTATAGAAATCCAGCCGCAGGATGACACCGAAACGTTCCCGTAGGGGGGATGTGAGGTTACCCATGCGAGTGGTAGCGCCTACTAGGGTGAAAGGCGCCAGTGAAAGTTGGATGGTGCGCGAATTGGGGCCCTTGTCGAGCATAATATCGATACGGTAGTCTTCCATGGCCGAATAGAGGTATTCCTCCACGCTGCTGTTCATGCGGTGGATCTCGTCCACGAAGAACACATCCCGCTCCTGGAGATTAGTCAGGATACCGGCCAGGTCGGCGGGGCGATCCAGCACCGGCCCGGACGACATTTTGAGGTTGACGTTCAACTCCTTGGCGATGATAAAGGCCAGGGTGGTCTTCCCCAGCCCCGGTGGACCGAACAGGATCACATGGTCGAGGGCTTGCTGGCGGCGTTTGGCCGACTCCACGAACACCTGGAGGTTGGCCACCACCTCCTCCTGGCCGATGAACTCGCCCAGATTATCGGGCCTGAGCGATTTCTCGGCAACCCGGTCCTCGTCGGTGGGTTGGGGGGTGGTGAGGTTGGATTCCAGCATGTTAGGTCGCGTTGCCTGCCCCGGTTGGCCGCCAAGGGTGATCAATATAGCCTGGACGACTCAGCCCGGCGCTGAAAAAATTACACCCGTGCCCGGCGGCAAACAAACTGTTCGGACCGGAATATTGTCCCTTTGTCGCGGACAGCCGTAACTTTGCCCCGTTGCTTTAAGCCTCATTACCCGGGAGCCGCCGTGAGTACCACGGAAAAAACCTATGAATTCCTCTATAGTAACTACCGCTGGCCGGAAGCGGGTGTGCAGCGCCTGTGCCCGTTTTCCGGCGAACCGCTGCAACTGACCAAGCAGCTGCCGGGCTACAACGGCAAGCCCTGGACCTGCCCCAAGTGCGTGTGGTACTTCAGTGAGGAGGAGTTGGAGAAGTGGGACCCTACCAAGCATGAGGATTGCCCGCATCTCAAGGAACTGAAGCAGAAGGGCTAACTTCACGGCCTCAGTTACTGGGTACTGGTTTCTAGTTTCGAGTTCCTAGTTTCCGCTTCCTTGGTGTCCTTTGCGGTACAAAACCATCCGATCAGCAGGGTGTAGCGCGCTACGCCCCTACCGGTCCTCCGGCAACTGCCAACTATTGGAGACGGTCCCTTAGCGCCTCTAAGGCCTTCGGCGGCAAATTTCTTTTCCGACCTTGGCGTACTTTGCGCCTTGGCGGTTACTCTTTCCTCTTTCCTGCCAACTGCCGACCATCGGTTGCTACAAGTACGGCCGCAGGTGAGTGCTGCGGGACTTGTGCTGCAGGCGGCGAATGGCCTTTTCCTTGATCTGCCGCACCCGTTCGCGGGTCAGGTTGAACTCCTCACCAATCTCATTCAGCGTTAGAGCATATTCATGTTCGATCCCATAATACATCTTGATAATCTCCCGCTCCCGCTCCTTGAGTGTATTCAGGGCGTAAATGATCTCCTGCTTGAGTGAAGAATGAACCAAGGCGAAATCCGGTTCAGGGGATCCCGGATCGGGGAGGACGTCTATCAACGAGTTGGAGTCGGCGTCGGAGAAAGGCATGTCCAGCGACTGGTGCCGGCGGCTGATCTGGATGGAGTGAGCTACCTCATAGGGGAGTTTTTCCACTTGCTTGGCGATTTCCTCCACCAGCGGCGGCCGCTCATATTGATGCTCCAGAGCCTCGGTAGCCTTGACTATCTTGTTGATGTCTCCCTGGCGGTTAAGAGGCACCCGTACCAGGCGGGAATGTTCGGATAGGGATTGGAGGATTGATTGGCGCACCCACCATACGGCGTAGGAAATGAACTTGAACCCCCGGGTCTCGTCGAAGCGTTTAGCCGCCTTGATCAAACCCAGGTTACCCTCGCTGATCAGATCTTCCAAGGGCCGCCCCTGGCCCTGGAATCTCTTGGCCACACTGACCACGAATCTCAGGTTGGAGACAATCAGCTCATTCTGGGCCTTGGTATCCCCCTGTTTGATCAGCTGGGTAAGCTCGATCTCCTTCCTGGGGTCCAGAGGCTCGAACTTGCTGATATCAGCCAGGTAGTTGCCTAAGGCGCGGTTGGAATCCCTAGCCATGGATAATTTCTCATATCAATCCTGTGTCGAGTCGATCCGGCTAAACCGCTATTTAAGCGGCACACGTCCAAGCTGCAATAATAAAGTTCAATGCTAATAATTCCTCCCGAGTAAAGCGCTCCCCAATAATGCCGCCTTACTCTCTATATCGGCCGTTGACTGGAATCCGTCACCTTTTCCCGGCGGCCGAGGCTGCGCTGAAGTTAATACTGCCACTGTCGATGATGGCTAATGTAACCGGGGAGGGCCTGGCGCAAAATTGCGCCACCCACGGTGATCGGTTTTGCCGGAGCATTGATAACTAAAGTAATGGGGTAGGGATTCCGGAAGTCCTAACTTTCGCATTACTATGCCGTTAATGAAGATCGAAAAGTCGCTGTTCCGTATTTCCGAAGTTTTTGATACTCTTTTCACGTCCAAGAATGTTTCCCGGATCGAAAAATGGGTTGTCTATATCGCGGCGGCAGGTTTCTTGCTCCACCTGGGTGCAATCTTTCTGGTTCGCAACCTGGAACCGTTACCAGCGCTAATTTCCCAGGTCAGTCCGTACTACCTCTCGTCAGTATATACTCCCTTCAGTCTCATACTTTTCACGGAGGTACTGCTGCTGGTAATAACCATACCCAGCTCTTTGACCTCCTCGATAGGCAAGCAGTTCGAGATCATGTCCTTGATTGTTATTCGAGGTGTTTTCAGAGACATGGGCCGTTTCCTCAGTCCGGTGGAATGGTTCGATCACCTAGATGCCGTTCGCGCCGTCCTGATCGATATGGCCGGTGGCCTGGGCCTGTTTCTCCTGGTAACTGTGTTCTATCACGTGAACAATAAGCGCCCCACTCGAGAGAAACCGGTTCATTTGGCCAAATTCATCGTAGTAAAGAAGAATCTTGCCCTAATATTAGCCGCGTTGCTGATAGTGCTGGCCCTGCGGAGTCTGGTGCTCTGGCTTGGCGGCATATTCTATCAACCCGTCGGCATCCTGCCCGTTACCGTCATCGGGGCCGGGTTTTTCTTCCACGACTTATTCATGGTGATGATTTTTACGGACGTGCTGCTGCTTATTCTTTCGTCAAATTATAGCACCAGCTATGACCAGGTTTTCCGCAACGCGGGGTTTGTGATCTCAACCATCCTGATCAGATTATCATTGACTGCTCCCAAGCCTTATAACATCTTGCTGGCGACAATCGCCATGATCTTCGGTATATCGATACTGGTGATCTATAATTATCACTGTAAGGTGACAGCCGCGTCGGAGTCCCGCTGATTTGCCCCTATCGGGCCGGGAAGCGGGTCAGGTTGCCGGTCCCAGGGTGACAGCTGTTGTTTCGGTTACGCAGGAGGTGTAATTTTGCACCCTTCGAGGCTTTGCAGCCTGGGAGCGCAGTCGTCATATCCGAAGGGGGGAGCAAGTCCCAACTGCCCGGGTGCAAAAGCGGGCTTTGACGATGCTGAGACAGCCGCCCGGCCAGTTTAACCGGGTCACCCGACATTCCCCCCGATATATAGCAACCGATTTGCCCGCGCACCGGCGCGAAGTTTATTCGGGGATCGTCTAAAGGCAGGACAGCGGGCTTTGGTCCCGCCAATCGAGGTTCGATTCCTCGTCCCCGAACTGGAGCAACTGGAAATGTCATGATGAAAATATTCGCAGGCCGGTCGAATTTAAAACTGGCCCAGGAAATATCCTCCGAGCTGGACATTCCGCTAGGTCCCAGGACCATCAAGAACTTCAGCGATGGCGAGATCTATGTCAAGTTCGAGGAAAACATCCGTAACCAGGACGTTTTCATTATCCAGTCCACCAATCCGCCGGCGGATAACATCATCGAACTGCTCCTGATGCTGGACGCTGCCCGCCGGGCTTCGGCCCGCAGTGTGACAGCGGTGATCCCCTACTATGGGTATGCCCGCCAGGACCGCAAGGACAAGCCCCGGGTGCCCATCTCGGCCAGGCTGTTTCTGGATACCTTTGAGGCGGTGGGCGCCAGCCGGGTGATCACCATGGACCTGCACTCGCCGCAGATCCAGGGATTTGTGAACATCCCCTTTGATCACCTTTACTCGCGGCTGGTGCTGCTGGAGCGGCTTAAGAAACTGGGTTGGAACGCGGATAACGGGGTGGTTCTAAGCCCCGACATGGGCAGTGCCCGGATGGGCCAGGCCTACGCCCGCTACCTGGACTTAGGATTTGCCCTGATCGACAAACGCCGGCCCGATCACAACCGAGCTGAAGTGGTACATCTGATCGGTAACCTTAAGGGCCGGCACGTAATCATTATCGATGACATGATCGACACGGCCGGGACAATTGTCAGTGCGGCTGAAAGCGCCCTGGAACACGGCGCCAAGTCGGTCATGGCGGTGGCCACCCACGGACTATTCTCAAAACCGGCCACGGACCGGCTGATGGCGGCGTCCATCGACAAGGTTATTGTCACCAATACCATCGATGTCCAGGCGCAGGGCTTGGAGTCGAAGCTGGAAATCGTATCGGTGGCGAAAGTATTTGCGGCGTCGATCCAGCGGATCACTGCCGGCCGGTCCCTCAGTTCGCTGTTTGAAATGGAGAGCTAACAATGCCAATGAATGAATTCAAGATAGAAGTATCCCAGCGCGACGAAAGGGGCAAGAGCGCCATGAGACGGCTAAGAGCCGAGGGCTATGTGCCGGGGATCTATTATGCCCACGAGCAAGCAGAGGCGACCCCTTTCAAGGTGGATACCAAACTGCTGCACCAGGCCCTCTCCGGCGATGCTATGGTATACCACGTAACTGTTGGTGGTGAGCGTAAGAATGTGCTGATGAAGGAAATTCAGTACCATCCCGTAACCGATGATATTCTGCATGTCGACTTCATGGGAGTACGGATGGATGAAATAGTAGAGGTATCCGTGCCTTTGCACCTCCATGGCCGGCCCATAGGGGTGCGTGAGGAAGGCGGCCAACTCCACCAGGCTTTAATGGAAATTACGCTACGCTGCAAGGCCGGCGAAATCCCGCCTTATATCGACCTTGATATAGAGGATATGCACCTGGGCGATTCCGTTCACGCCGCCGACCTTGACCTGGGCACAGCCGAGCTGGCCACGCCCCCCGACGCGCTGGCGGTTACGGTAGCCAAGCCGCGCGGGACCGAGGAATTGGATGAGGTCGAGGAAGAAGAAGAGGAATTTGTCTTTGAAGAGGGTAAGGAACCCGAAGGTGGGGAAAAGCCGGAAGAACCGGCCGAGGAATAAGGAGACCACATGCAGCTTATCGTGGGTTTGGGCAATGCCGCGCCGGAATACGGCACTACCCGGCACAATTTCGGCTTCCGTGTGGCGGACGCCCTGGTGCTGTCACGGAATATGTCTTACCAGCCCGGCAAAGGGGATTACCTGATCGCTTTGCACGAGCCCGACCATTTTGCCATTGTCAAATCGGTGGGCTTCATGAATGAGAGCGGTTGGGCGGTATTTGACGCCATGGACTTTGTCAAGGCCGAGGCCAAGGATATCATGGTAGTGTATGACGATATCGACCTGCCGCTGGGCACGCTCCGCTTCCGGCCTTCCGGGGGCTCGGGCGGCCACAAAGGGATGGAATCGATAATTGCTACGCTGGGCAGCGAGGATTTTCATCGCCTGCGGCTGGGGATCGCCACTGATGCCCCCATGAAACCCAGTGAAAAATATGTATTGGACCCGTTCCGGGAGCAGGATTTACCGTTGGTGGCCGAAACGGTGACCACGGCGGTAAAGGGGCTGGAAGAATACCTGGAGAACAGTATCGAGGTTGCCATGGCCCAATTCAATAGCGGCCCGGAAGAAAGTGATACCAAGGAAAGTACACCCAGCGAATGAATCAACTATTCATGATTGTGGCCGTGACGGGGCTGCTGGCGTTGCTGTTTGCTTTCTGGAAGACTCGCTGGATAAAGAGGCAGGACCCAGGTTCAGAGCGGATGGTCGAAATAGGCGCCGCTATCCGCGAAGGGGCCATGGCCTTCATCAAAGCCGAGTACCAGGTGCTGGCGGTCTTCCTGCTGGCGGTGGCCGGGTTGCTTTACCTGTCCAACCAGGGACGCGGTCCACTGCTGGGTTTGGTGGGACTGTCGTTTATAGTCGGAGCGCTATGCTCCGGTCTGGCAGGTTTCATAGGTTTACGGGTGGCCACCCAGGCCAACCACCGTACCACCCAGGCCGCCACCGGGAGCCTTAAGTCCGCTCTGGAGGTGGCTTTTGCCGGTGGAGTGGTGATGGGCTTGAGCGTAGTGGGTCTGGGAGTGCTGGGGCTGGTGGGATTGTTCACTTTTTATGTCCCCCTGTTCGACGGTCTGCCGCGCACAATGGAGGTGCTCTCTGGGTTTGCCATGGGAGCCTCCTCCATCGCATTGTTTGCCCGCGTAGGCGGTGGCATTTATACCAAGGCGGCGGATATAGGCGCCGACCTGGTGGGCAAGATCGAGGCCGGGATTCCAGAGGACGATCCTCGTAACCCAGCTACCATCGCCGATAATGTGGGCGATAACGTGGGCGATGTGGCCGGCATGGGCGCCGACCTGTTCGAGTCCTACGTCGGTTCCATTGTGGGTTCCATGGTCCTGGGTGCAGCCGCATTAACGGCCGGCGGGATAGCCACTACGACGCTGGTGACGCTGCCGCTCTACCTGGCGGCTACCGGTATTGTGGCCTCCATACTAGGCACCTTTTTTGTCAGGGTGAGTGACCAAGGCAACCCGCAGAATGCCCTGTCGGCCGGTACCCTGGCGGCGGCCGTGATCACCCTGGCGGCGTCATGGTTTGTGATCCGGTGGCAGTTGCCCGAACCCGTCCAGCTGGATGCTCGGCTGATCACTTCCGGCGGAGTATTCGCCGCTGCGATCACCGGGCTGATCGGGGGCACACTGGTGGGTCTGTCAACCGAGTTCTTTACCGCCGAAAACCGCTCGCCGGTGCGGAGTATCGCCGATGCCTCCACGACCGGGCCGGCCACGAACATCATTGCCGGTTTATCCATCGGTATGTTTTCGACGGTAGCACCGGTGGCGGTCATTGCCGGCGCCATTGTGCTCAGCCACTTCTCGGCCGGGTTGTACGGTATAGCCATCGCCGCTCTGGGTATGCTGGCCACCACCGGTATCCAGCTGGCGGTGGACGCTTATGGGCCGGTGGCCGACAATGCCGGCGGCATCGCCGAAATGTCCGGGCAGCCCCCGGAAGTGCGGCAGCGGACCGATCGGTTGGACGCCGTGGGCAACACCACTGCGGCCATCGGTAAAGGGTTCGCCATCGGGTCGGCGGCCTTGACCGCCCTGGCCATGTTCGCCGCCTATACCAAAGTGGTGGGGTTGGAAAGCATCAACGTCATGGAACCGCAGGTCATGGCCGGGATATTGCTGGGGGCGGCGCTGCCGTTCCTGTTCTCGGGTCTGGCCATGCAAGCGGTGGGCGAGGCGGCTTTCGACATGATAGCGGAGGTCCGGCGCCAGTTCAAGGAGATACCGGGACTGATGGAGGGTACCGCCCGGCCCGATTACGCCGCCTGTGTCGACATCTCCACCAAAGCCGCCCTGCGGAAGATGATTGTCCCGGGACTGTTGGCGGTATTTACGCCGGTGGTAGTGGGCTTTTTCGGAGGACCGGGCATGCTGGCGGGAGTGCTCACCGGCATTCTGTCCTCGGGTGTATTGCTGGCTATCTTCATGGCTAACGCCGGCGGTGCTTGGGATAATGCCAAAAAATATATTGAGGGCGGCGCCCTGGGCGGCAAAGGCTCGGAGGCTCACACGGCGGCCGTGATCGGTGATACTGTAGGGGATCCGTTCAAGGATACAGCCGGGCCCTCGCTTAACATTCTGATCAAGTTGACGTCGATTGTGTCGCTCGTGATCGCGCCGCTGATCAAGTAATACCCTGGAGACTGGAAGTGAAAAATTACGAAGCAATTTTCATTGTACACCCTGCGCTGGAGGATGCGGCCCTGGCCCATCTGGTCCAGGAGACCAAGGATATATTCAAGAAGCGCGGGAGCGATATCGTTTACGATGAGGAAATGGGAAAGAAACGGCTGGCCTACCCCATTGATAAGCAGCGTTTCGGCACTTACTATCTATTCCATTTCAAGAGTGAGGGCCAACAAAACGTGCAGATCAACCGGGACCTGGAGCATAAGGACAACATCCTGGCCCATATAATTGTACGCATCGAGGAGGATGAGGTCCGGCAGCCCAAGCCGGAGGCCGAGGGGGAAACCGATGAAGTGGTCGCTGGGAAAGAAGAAGAGACCACGGAGAAAGTGATTGTTGAGAGCGCTGTGGAAAATACGGAGGAGGAATCCATTGCCAAAGCCGAGCCCGCGGTGCAAGTGACCGAGCTATCCGAGACCGAGTCAATCCCTGAGCAAGAAGAGGGGCCCAAAGCCGAGCCAACCCCCGAGCCGGCAGAAGCGCCCGCCGAAAAAGAGCAAGCTGCAACGGAGCCGGCGGAATGAGCCGTCGCCATCCGGCTGCCATTGGTGATTAGGCCTATAACAATGAATATTTCACGCGTCCGGGCGATTTGTGATGGACGCTACGGTTTACTTAAGGAGATAGCAACATGGCTTTTATGAGCCG
>CBDVAP010000056.1:0-16373 GCA_965372015.1 uncultured bacterium
CCGACGGCCGCCAGGCGCTGTCGGGGAGTTGGGATAAAACCCTCAAACTGTGGGACCTTTCGGCCTGGACGAAACCGGTTGAAGAGCCGCCGGTAGCGCCGCCTGCCGTAGCTAAAGCATCTTCGTCTACTAAACTCTCGCCACCGACCGGTAGGCCAGCCCTGGCGATCCTTGATTTTAAAGGTGTGGGTGTTTCCGCCCAGGAAGCCCAGCTGCTCACTATTCGGCTGGGGACGCACCTGGTTCAGTCGGGAGTCTACCGCGTCATAGAGCGCGATGAGATGCAGCAGATCCTGGTGGAGCAGGATTTTCAACTGGCCGGCTGCACCACCAACGAATGCGCCGTGGAGATCGGGCAGCTGGTTGGGGCCCGGCAAATGCTGGCGGGCATTTTCGGGAAACTGGGCTCCACCTATACCATCGATATGCGGATCATCGACGTGGCCACGGGCGATATCCTGCGCACTACTTCAGTAGATAGCCGGGGCGAGATCGACCTGGTGCTGAGCGAGGGGCTGGCTGAAGCTGTGCGGCGCATTATCGGTGGTAATTGATAATGATTAGTTAGCCCAGCCCTCTGGCCGTAGCCAACGGGCGAGGCCGCTCACGGCCTTGATTACCAGATACGTACCCGCTGGTCCTCGGGGATATACATATCATCTTCAGGCTGCACATCGAAGGCTTCGTAGAATGCGTCTATATTTGAGAGAATCCCGTTGGTCCGGTAACGGCTGGGGCTGTGCGGATCAATCACCAACCGACGGCGGAGTTCATCATCCCGATATAGCCGACGCCATATTTGGGCCCACCCGATAAAAAAGCGCTGGTCTCCGGTTAGACCGTCAATCACCGGGGCTTCGGCTGCTCCCAGGCTATTTTTATAGGCCACATAGGCAATCAAAACTCCGCCCAGGTCCCCGATGTTCTCGCCCAGGGTCAACCCCCCGTTAACATGGAGGCTGTCAATGGGGTTGTAGCCATTGTACTGATTGATCATCACCTCCGCACGGCGTTCAAATTCAACCTCGTCTTCCGGCGTCCACCACTCCCTGAGATTACCGCTGCCGTCGCTCTTGCGGCCCTGGTCATCGAAACCGTGGCTGATCTCATGCCCGATCACTGCTCCGATAGCGCCATAGTTAACCGCATCATCAGCGGCGAGATTGAAGAATGGCGGTTGGAGGATAGCCGCCGGAAAAACAATCTCATTCATGGAGGGATTGTAATAGGCGTTAACGGTCTGAGGGGTCATGAACCATTCATCGCGATCAATCTCTCCACCCAGTTTGCCCATTTCACGGTAATGTATATACCGGCTGATATTGGTAACATTAGTGATCAGGTCATCCGGCGTAATCTCCAGAGCCGAGTAATCCTTCCAGACATCAGGATAGCCAATCTTTTTCCCGAACTGTGACATTTTGGCCCGGGCTTCAGCTTTGGTGGCCTCTCCCATCCAATCGAGCCTCTCAAGGCGATCAAGAAAGGCCGACTCAAGGTTGGCGACCAGCTGCACCATACGCTCCTTGGCCTCGGCCGGGAAATGGCGTTCCACATAGATCTTGCCAACCGCCTCACCGATGGTACCATCGATCATATTAACGGCCCGTTTCCAGCGGGGCTGGATCTCGGATATGCCCTGTAAGGTCCTGCCGGTGAAATCGAAGTGGGCTTCAACAAAATCCTCGCTCAGAAAAGGCGCCGCACCATGCAACAGCTTGAAAGTCAAATAATCTTTCCAATCCTGAATGGAAACATCGCTGAATACCTGGTTGAATCCATCCAGGTAGCTGGGCTGGCGTACGATGAGGTATTCAACCCCGCCGCCGCCGATTCCATCCAGAAACGTGGGCCAATCAAAACTAGGGACGGCTGCCTGCAGCTCATTTATTGCGGTCTTGTTATAAGTTTTGTCCCGGTCCCGGTTTTCTGTCGCCGTCCAATGATGCTCCGCCAGGGCGGTCTCAATTTCCATGATCCGGAGAGCCTTGGCAGCGGTTGCCTCCTGACCGCCAAGCGATAACAGCCCTTCGATATAATCGGTATAGGCCGCCCGTATTTCCTGGAACCGCTGCTCCTCCTTGAAATAGTAGTCCCGGTCGGGCAATCCCAGGCCGGATTGGGTAACGTACAGGGCGTAGCGTTGCGTGTCCTTGGCGTCCTGGTCGATGAAGAAACCAAGGGGATCCTGAATGCCTGCAACCTCCAGCTTGATCAGCACCCTTACGAGTTCTTCACGATTGGTCACGGCTGCTATCCAACCCAGTTGCTCCAGTATGGGTTCGATACCTTTTGCTGTAATTGACACGGTGTCCAAGTAACTCAAATAGAAATCACCGACCTTCTGCTGTTCCGATCCACTGACCTTGTTGGGGTCGGCCGCAACTTCCTCGATGATCGATCGCAACTGACGCTGGGATTCTTCGAAAAGCACTGTGAAGCTCCCATAGTTGGAACGGTCAGCCGGGATTTGGGTATTCTCCAGCCAGGAGCCGTTTATGTAGACATAAAAGTCATCCTGGGGGCGTATGCTGCTGTCAAAGTTGGCTAGCTCGATGCCGGAGGAGAGCGGCTTTGAGCATCTGGAAAGGGTGGCGTATCCGGCAATAATGAAAACCCATATCGCGGTCTTGAAGATACGAAGCATGTTTTATCCTTAAATAATTATTTCCGGTTAAGTCCGGCCACCTGCCGGGCAGACTAAGATGCTTGAAATTACATTCGATCCGCCAACTATTACAATTGATGGCAGCCCCCACGCTGAGCGACTAACCCTTACCGGTCCGGCACTCTACTTACAGGGCAGGAACCTGACGGTGGTTTCCAGCTCCTCCAGCACCGTCGCCAGGGTGGATAAGGTAGCTTCCACATCTTCGGCGCTGGTTTCCCGGGAGAGGGTAAAGCGCACCGAGCAGTGGGCCTGGGCGGTGGATCGGCCCATGGCCAGCAGCACATGGGTCGGCTCCGGTGAGCCGGATTTGCAGGCGGAACCCGACGAGAGCGAAATGCCGTGCTGGTCCAGGGCCACTACCAGCGATTCCCCGCGCAGGCTGGGCAGGGTCATATTGAGGGTGTTGGGCAACCGCTGCTGGGGGTGTCCGTTCAGGGTGGCTCCGGGAACCAGGTCCCTGATACCCTGCTCCAGCCGGTCGCGGAGGGCGACCAGCTGCCCGTTGCGGCTGATCTCCCGGCGGCACAGCTCGGCCGCGGCCCCCAGCCCCACGATAGCCGGGACGTTCTCGGTGCCTGCCCGCAGTCCCTGCTCCTGACGCCCGCCGTGGATCAGCGGCTCCAATTCGATGCCCTTTCTTACATATAGTGCGCCTGCGCCTTTGGGGCCGTGAAATTTGTGCCCCGACAGGCTCAGCAGGTCCACCCCTAATTCGGTTACGTCCAGGGACAGTTTGCCCACCGCCTGAACCGCGTCGCTGTGGAACAGTGTCCCTCGATCGTGAGTCAGGGCGACCAACTCTTTGATAGGCTGGATGGTCCCCACTTCATTGTTGGCCATAATAATCGATACCAGAATGGTGCTATCAGTAAGGGCCTGCTCGAGTTCCGCCGGGTCAACCAGCCCGTCGCCGTCCACCCCCAGGTAGGTTATATGGTAGCCGATCTGCTCCAGGAAACGGCAACTGTTCAGGTTAGCGGGGTGCTCGATGGCAGTGGTGATGATGTGCCGGCCCTGCGGTCGCCGGGCGAAGGCAATGCCCTTTACGGCCAGGTTCACCGATTCGGAACCGCTGCCGGTAAAGATAATTCGCCGGGGGGAGCAGGACAGCAAGGCGGCCACCTGCCGCCGGGCCCCCTCAACGGCCGCCTGGGCGTCGCGACCGATGCGGTGGATGCTGGAAGGATTGCCGTGTTTGGTTTCCAGGTAGGGCAGCATGGCCTCCCGCACCGGCGCACTGAGATGGGTAGTGGCATTATTGTCTAAATAGATGCGGCGGCTGGAGACCGGCCTTTCAACCGGCTCGGGATGGCCGTCGCGGGTGGAGCTGACCTTTTTGGCAGTGGAAGTCCGCCGTTGACCGGCTCTCTTCAGTAATGCCACCTCACATAACAGGGCCTTGTAGACCGGGAAACCCGAAATCTCGTCAAAGTTGGACAGGTCGGTGAGTTCATTCACGTTCCACTCCCGCCAGGCTTTAGGCCCCACCGGGGTGCCGCCGCCCATGTTGGCCTCGATGGAACCGGCCACTATATCTTTCGTTACCTGGGCCCGGAACGGAACGGCGCCCCGGACCGTGCGTACCTCCACTAAGTCACCGGTGCTGATTCCCCGACTGGCGGCGTCGGCAGTATTGATCTCCACCACCGGCTCCGGGTGAGCCTTGTTCAAACCTTTGATGCCGTGGTGTTGGGAGCGAAAATCGGTGTGCGGCCGGGCTCCGGAGTTGAATACCAGGGGATATTGCCCCGCCAGCTGAGGGTTACCTAGCGGACCTTCGGTGGGCTCGGTATATTTGGGCAGCGGCTCGTAGCCGTACTCCTCCAGGACCGTGGAATGAATTTCAAACTTGCCGGTGGGGGTGTCGAACCCCGGTCGTCCGTCCGGTCGCAGACCGCCCTTTTCCCACTTGCGATACTCCATCAGCGGCGTGGGGAGCTTAACCCAACCGCCGGCCGCCTGCACCTCAGCACGGGTGTAGCCTGACCCTTCCAGGGCCAGATCGATCAGTTCCCGCTCACTCTGGGGATAGAGGTGGCCGTAACCGAGGCGGCGGGCCAACTCGGCCATGATCAGGAAGTCGTTGCGGGCCTCACCCAGCGGTTCGATCAATCGCTCCCGCAGCCGGAAAATGGGACCGTAGCCCATGTATGACTCGATCTCAAACATGGTGGTGGCCGGCAGGACCACATCGGCATAGGCGGCGTCGGCCGTCAGCTGGCGGTCGATGCACACGGTGAAATCGAGCCGGTCCAGGGTTTCGCGCCAAACGGGGGTCTGCGGCCAGGAAGTGAGCAGCGAGGCCCCGTGAATGATCAGGGCCCGGATGCGGTAGGGCTCTCCTTCCAGGACCGACTTCACCAGCCCCGAAGCGTGCGATTCGCCCCGGTAGTGACTGTAAAGGGGGAAAATGTCACGGGCCACCGCCCGGTCCAGGTCCGGGTTGGGCTGATTGCCGGACCGGTTGATGGGGAAATGGGTGCCCAGCATGGCCAGGCCGATACCGCCGGGGACGTCCAGTTGCCCCGCCAGGGCGAAGATGGTCAGCACCGCCCGGATGGCCTGGATACCGCTGTTGGAATACTCCAGCCCCGTATACATCACCGGACAGGCGCCGGTCGCCCGGCAGATGCGGCGGGCCAGGTCACGGATGGTGTCGGCCGGTACGCCGGTGATCCCGGCAGCTACCTCGGGACTAAAATGCTGGATATAACGGGCTAACTCGGGAAATCCGTGGCACCAGCGGTCGGCGAAATCCTCATCATACAAATCCTCATCCACCATCACCGATAAGATGCTCAAGGCCAGGGCGCCATCGGTACCGGGCCGGATGGGCACCCATTGGGCAGCGGTGCGAACGACGGTTTCAGTACGCCGGGGGTCGATCACAACGATATCGGCGCCTCGCCGGGCGGCGGCTTCCAGGCGGTGCATGTCCAGCGGTGGAGAATCGGTGGCCGGATTGGCCCCCCAGACCACCAACAACTCGGCGTTCTCCATGTCGGTGAACATGTTGACCAGCATACGCCCCATGGTCACGTGCGGAGCCAGCATGGCGAAGGAGACATAGCATAACGCTCCCACCCCCATGGTGTTGGGGGAGCCGAAGGGGAACAGTACGCTCGAGGCCGAGGATACCGCTATGCCCGCCGGCTGGAACATATCGCACAGGGATAGCTCGAAAGCCCCCCGGCCGGTGTAGATGGCGGTTGCTTCCGGGCCCGACGCAGTCTTGATGCGATTTAAGTTTTCGACGATCAGGCCATAGGCCTGGTCCCAGGAAATACGCTCGAACTGATGGGTACCCTTGGGCCCAACCCGGCGTAGCGGGTGGCGCAGGCGGTGCTCCGAGTAGACAATTTCGGGGGCCTGCTCTCCTCGGCGACAGATCATACCCAAGGGGTGACCTTCAGCCGCCTTGATAGCCGTCAGGCGGCCGTCCTGGAGGCCCACCTCCACCCAGCAGCCCGCCGGGCAGATGCCGCAGATGCCGGCCTTCCATTCCAGTTTCTGCTTTTTACCAGTCATCCGATTGTCAATCGCGCTGTGTATGGTGGGGTTGTTGCTAAAGTCGGGCTAGGGAGAATCGTTGGAGCACCGACGGCGCTCCGAAACTATGGACGGGGGCTACTCCTGCTCACACTCCGGCAAATGGTTCAGGTAATACTCTTCTACACGTTCCTTGTATTGCTCCCGATCCTCGAAAGTAACAGTCTGGTCGCATTTTGCGCAAATCCATACCACACCGAGCTGCCCAACCTCGTAACCCACGAATCGCTTCTGGATGTCTACCTGGAGGGCAACCTCAATGTGCCCCATAAGTAAATTCACGACCGCTTGGTTAGGTAGGACTAGTGCACTCCGGAAGAACGACTTCAGGATGGTCATGCGCTCATCCTGCCGGTGAGTCTCATTCCAGTTGTATCTAAGTGTCAATGGCAAGGCGCCGGTCTCCCTCCGTAGTTATGCAAAGTTAGAATTTAAGCCTGCTGCTCACAAGTAAGAAACATAAGCTTATCTGCCAGGGTTTGAGAGACACAATTCTAGGGAATCGATTGATGATTGTCAGGCGCTAGAGCGTATTCATATACTCCCGTACCTTTTCCACCATCTCCCGGCTGTGGGTCGCCTGGTTGGTGCCCAGATCCAGGTATTCGCCCCGGGGTAACATGGTGACCATCCGCCGCAGGTTGCCCGGCTCGTGCATCACGTCGTGGGCGCCCCCGATTACCAGGGCCGGCCGGTTGATACCCGCCAGCCGGTCCCACACCTGGTAGGTGGCCAATGCCAGCATCCCGCGCTTGAGTTTCCAGGGGTCGGCCGCGTCCAGCACCCGCTTATACTTGGCATACTGGGCATAGTCGGCCTTGACATCCAGGCGGAACAGCCGCAGGTATAGCTTAATAATGGGCCGCAGACCCAGGTAGACACTTGGTGGGAATAGCCGAATGAAGGTAGATCCCATGGGCGGCAGGCGGAACTCGGCGTTAGGACCGATGAGCACCAGGCAGCGGGGCTTGTCCGGCAACAGGTGAAAGCATTCCAGGATAGCCGTACCCCCCAGGGAGCTGCCCAGCATGATATAGTCGTCAGGGGCCAGCTGGTAGTGAGCCACCACCGCCGCCAGGTCCCCAGCCAGGGCCGCTACGCTATAGTCGGCCTCGCGGCTCACCTGGGCTGAGGTTTTATCCCGGGTTTCCACGTACAGCACCGGGAAATCGGCGGTCATCTCCCGTAGCACCTCGTGCCAACCGTCGATATGGGAGACCCAGCCGGCCACGAAAATCACCGCCGGCCGGTGTGTGTTGGTAGCGGGAGTGAAATTGACCACCTGTAGGATAACCCCGTCGTCGACCGACACCTGGTCCACGCGGTAGGAGGCCCCCGGGGCACAATACTCTTCCAACGGGCGGGAGGAAAGAATCGGGTTAGGGCGCCTAAGGGGAGCGCCGGTCACATGACCACCGGCAACGCCCGCTCCCGGATAGTGTAGCGAGCCGGGGTGTAGCCGGCCAGTTCGCCGTCGGTTTCCACGTAGGCCCGGTCCCGGCTGTCCAGCACCAGGGTACGGCAGGTTTCCAGACGGGCCGCCTCCCGCCGGAATATCTTGCCGGTGTACAGGTCGGGGATCATGGCAGCCAGCTTCAGCCGCGAGGTGGCGCCCAACACCGCCACGTACAGGCGACCATCGTCCAGACTGGTCTTTGTACCATAATGCATCCCACCACCAAAATGGGGCGATTTGAATACGGTCAGGTTGCTCAGCCGTACTTCGGCGGAGACCTGATCGTCGATGGTCAGGCTGGCATTAAGGCCCTTGAATTTAGCCAGCGACCAGAGACCGCATACCACGGCCCCGGCGTCCACGCTTAACTTTTTCAGTACCCGTATGACACCTTCATGGGCATTGAATTTCTGATTAGCCAGGCTGATTAATCCGACACTGGAGTTATTCAGGAAATACCGGCTCACCGGCCCGCCCGAGCGGTCCCGGCAGTCAACCCGGCAAACGTCGATGCGGAACTGCTCCCCGGACAGTAGACGATCCAGGTTGGAACGGTGAGGAAAAAGCTTGGCAAAATCACAGCTGCTGCCGGCCGGCAGGAAGGTCAGCCCTACATCGGGAGCCGGGTCCATGTCGATCATCAGACCCTGGAGGACCTCATTCAGCGTACCGTCCCCCCCCGAAGACCGCCAGGTGGCGGTGGCCCTCGGCGATGGCCGACAGGGCCAGTCTGGTGGCATGGCCGGGGCGCTCGGTCATCACCACTTTATGAGGCACTTGGCGTCCTGCCAGTTGGTCCGCGAAATGGGCCCAGCGGCGCTTCGCCCGGCCTTCACCGGCGGCAGGATTGCAAATGATCAACGGCTCATCCACTAGCCCTCCCACATACTAGTAGTTTTCAAGATCGGCGGTTGCAATTGGGGATTATTCCCGGTTTGGCTGGGGAAAGGTACCATCATCGGGTCGATAAAACAACCGCCGCTTTTGCTAACCTGGTGTATATTCCAGTCGGTCGATTCGCTTGTGGTTGAGTGCCGCGGCCGGTCCGGCTTAAATGCGCTAACCGTGATGCTGACCATTTCGGTCAGGGCTGGAACCGGGTTAAATTGCCCGCCGGTCGAGTTTACTACAAATAATTCATGATGGAACTGTTATGAGGATATCCGCTATCACGCTGATGGCCATGCTGCTCAACCTACCGGTTAAGGGCCAGAACCTGCAGCTACACTACGATCTGGGTGCAGGCCGGAAATACCTGACCAGCACCCTGGAGATGTTCAAACCCGATTCCGGCGGGGCCACCTTTTTCTTCGTGGATTTCGACTATAATACCGACGGCACCGGCAGCGCTTCACTGGCATACTGGGAGTTCATCCGTTATTTCCGGATGCCCTCGCTCCCCGGCCTGTCGTGGACGGTGCAGTTCAACGACGGCGTTGCCCCCTGGGGGCCCATAGGTGATGTCTGGCTGGTGGGGGTCAGTTTCCCGCTCAACCTGGGTGTGATCACCGTGGCCATGGACGTGCTTTACCGCCGTGCCCGCTTTTCCGATGGCCAGGACCTGCAACTCACGATGGTCTGGTTCCAGCCATTACTGGGCGGGAAGATCACCCTTACCGGCTATGTGGATGTCCGGTCGGATCGGCCGGCGGGAAGGGACCGGGAAATTGTGGTCATGGGGGAGCCGCAGCTGTGGTATCAGGTCCGCCCGGACCTGGCGGTGGGCAGTGAGCTGGAGATCAGCCATAACTTTCTGCCCGACCCCGGCTGGCAGGTCATGCCAACTGTAGCCGTCAAGTGGCAGTTCTAAGCTGGCTGCTGGACCAGATATCCGATCCCGATCCGGGGGTTAGGCCGCAGCCTTCTGTAACAGGCACCGTATATACTTGGTCTCGCCCGATTCCAGGTTCCGCCAGATTTTTGACTCCCGGAGACCGGCGAAATCATGGAAGGCATTCCCCAGCCAGCGGGGAATCTTCCCCCGGATAAGGTCCAACTTGCGCTGGCTATCGGCTTCCAACGCGGACACCACCTCTGTATTGATCTCCTCTTCCACCACCGGGCTCAATCCTGAGTCCGACAACTGCTGCTGCAAAACCAGGAACTCTTCCCCGTGGCGCAGGTCGGCGAAACAGAAATGGCCACCCGGCCGCAGCACCCGGGCCACCTCCGATAGAAAGGCCGTCATCGATCCGTAACAGTGGGATGATTCCACATTAACTACGACATCGAAGGACTGGTCGTCGAACGGCAGAGCCTCCGCGTCCCCCTGGCGGAACGAAAGCCCCGCCGCCTGATGTGTGGCCCGGCAGAATTCCACCGCCTCTTCGGAGAAGTCAATCCCCACGGTAGAGGCCGGCCCCAGGTAGCGCTGAATATAGGAGGCTCCCCCACCGCGGCCGCTGCCTACCTCCAGCACTTCCTTGCCGCCCAACTCCACGTCGCTGACCGCCTGGTGGTAGAGCTGGATGCAATAACGGTTCGGTTCGTCGTCCGGCTCCAGGACCAACTGTCCGTCTTTCGAGGCCTGGTAGCCGTAGTTCATAAATGTCCAGCGGCGGTCGGTATGCCGCCGGGCCAGATAATTATACCACCGCCGCCATAAGAACCGGCGCAGAAAAGGCACTTGGCACAGTCGCCGAAAAAGATTTGCCAGCATGGATCCTCCTCACACGAATCTAAGGTTCCGGCTACCGTGGATGCCAAGAATTAAATCACCGTGGTATTCCAGGTCTGCTGGAATTCAACGACTGCTCGGTCATCAGTTTCCTCCTGTTAAGACCTGATGGACTCGGTTTGACGGCTCTGACTGTTATGCCGGCGATAGGGAGCGAGCCGCTGTGCCGATCACCTTCCGGCTCCGGATCATCGGCAATGCTCATTATTTCTACCTCCTGAAAGCCGGCGGCTTTTATGGTGGCCAGATATTCCTGTTGCGGGGAGGCGCCCGCCACGCAGCCCACATAGGCTTGAGGTGAGTCTTTCACTTTTTTCGATAGTACCCCGGTGAGCACAATGTCAGAGATCATCATTCGGCCGCCCGGTCTCAGCACCCGCTGCGCCTCCCGAAATACGCGCTCCTTGTCCGGGGCCAGATTGATGACGCAGTTGGAGATAACCGCGTCTATCGACCCGTCGGCCACGGGCAAACTCTCGATCTCGCCCAGCCGGAATTCCACCTGCCGGTAGCCGCCTTGGGTTGCGTTGTGCCGGGCCTTGTCAATCATCTCGGGGGTCATGTCCACCCCGATCACCCGGCCGGTTGCTCCCACAGCGTCGGCGGCCAGGAAGCAGTCGAACCCGGCACCGGAACCCAGGTCAAGCACAGTCTCCCCCGGCTGCAGATCGGTGATGGCCGTGGGGTTGCCGCAACCAAGGCCCAGGTTGGCCCCGGCCGGCGCCCGGTCCAGCTCCGCGGTCGAGTAGCCTATGCTGCGGGCCGTATCATTCACGCTGGTCTGGCCCCCTCCGCAGTCACAGCCACATTCGTTCCGTTCTTGCGCGATCCGGCCGTAAGTCTCCTTAACAGCTGCTTTTACACTAGTAGCATCCATCAAACCTCCTGTTTCTGGCGGTCTTACCGCCTTTTTAACTGGTAGACGGAGATTCGGCGGGAAGGTCACATAACTGTTTGGTATTCGAGGTGTCGGCACAATCACAATTATTGGCGGATTTGCCGTGATAATCGAGGATATTTCCCCGCCGGTCCAGCTCGAAATGGCAGCAGTCCAGGAGCACCGCCTTCAATTTCTCCCGCCCCCGCCGGACCCGCATCTTGGCGGCCGATAGGGAAAGCCCCAGCTCCGAGGCCAGCTCCCGCTGTTTCATTCCTTCCAGTTCCGTTAGCCGCAACGCCTGGCGGTATTTCTCGGGTAGCGATCCCAGCATGGGCTCCAACCAACCGGCCACTTCCCGGTTGAGGGCCTGCTCGTCCTGGTTCTCTACAAACCCAGCGGCTGGGGTAGGTTCCGGCGATTCCATTTTTAGTTGGCGATAATAATCGGCGATGGTATTCCTGGTGATCTGAAACACCCAGGCGGTTAAGCGGCCCTCGTCTTTCAGGCTGTGCAGATTATTGTGGATCTTGGTAAAAATATCCTGGAGCAGGTCGTCGGCGTCTTCCTCGTTGGTGACCCGGGCAAGGATGAACGCCCTTAACCGCCGGCTGAATTCAGCCCAGACCTGCTCGGTGGTGATGGTCATACGGTAATCAAGGTAATAAAGTGAGATGCGTTCATAAGGCAAACTATTGACAATTTCCACCATATACCAGCTTTTACAGTCGGGCTGTGGACCATCATAACGTCTGCCCAGACTCAGGTCCGCACTGTAGCGGAGGGGACTGAACCAGCCGGGGTCGTAGCTAGCCGGCGCTAGGCGGGTAGCCGGCAGTTACATGTGTGGCAAATATCACATAGTGGCTGCTGCTGTGATGGTTATCACTTGCGGCCCGGCCATTGGCAAATAACTTCACCCGGCTTTTAATAATACGTAGCGGTCCATCTGGTTCGGAGGCGGAACTAAAAGCGGGTTTTTACGTAAGAACCATTCTGTTAACGATGCTGATAATAGGAGGAGATATGAGCAAGCGGTTAACTAAATTCACAATCCTGGCCCTGGGTTTCATTCTCATGGGGGGATTCAATGGATGCAGCACTCCGGCCGATAACGAGGCCGGCACCTTATCCGTTTCACTTACGGATGCGCCCTTTCCCACCGACCTGGTAGAAGAGGCCAACGTCACAATTGTAAAACTGGAAGTCCGGGCAGCCGGTGGGGAGGAAGGCTCTTCGTATATAACATTGTCTGAGGACACCCAAACTAATAACCTGCTGGATCTGCGTAACGGCGTGACGGCCGGCCTGGCGGAGATGGAGGTGCCTGCCGGTAGCTACGACCTCTTCCGGCTGTACATTTCAGACGGCAGCGTCGTCATGAAGGACGGCGCCACCTACAACCTGACGGTTCCCAGCGGCGCCCAGACCGGCCTGAAATTGTTCGTCAGTCCGGCCATCGAGGTAGTGAACGGTCTCACCTCCGACCTACTGCTGGACTTCGATGTGGAGAAATCCTTCGTTCTCAAAGGGAACAGGGATAGCATCGGGGGCTTCAACTTCAAGCCGGTGATCCGGGCCACCAATGTCTCGACTGTTGGAAGTATCAGTGGGAACGTGACGGACACGGCTGCGGTGGCTTTAGATAACGCCACCGTGTGGGCCGAGCAGGATACGGTAGTATCGACCACTTATGCCGGTGGTGATGGGGTTTATACCATTTTGGGGCTTCCAGCGGGATCTTACAGCGCCTACGCCACCCTCGCGGGTTACGACACAGTATTGGTGAATGTTGAGGTGGCCGCCGGCAGTCAGTCAACGGCAGATTTCGAACTTACACCCCAGTAAGTCACCATGACAGAAATTAAATGGACCGGGGGCGCTCACATATTGTGGGCGCCCCTTTATGTTGTGGCGTCAACCGATCAATGGCTTTAAAGTGGTCCTGTTGGAAGTTTGCCCTATCACGGCTGTGCTCTCCCGTGGCCTCATATTAAAAGGTACCCAAGTCAGGCTGTTTTCCTAAATTTGATTTCCTGTTGGATTGGGGACCGCAAAGGTATGTTCATTTTCTTTTAGAAAGAAAACGAACCAAAAGAAACCTCGCGAACTATAAACTCGTTCCTATAAAATAGCGGAACTCAGACATACAGTTCGCGGTTGCCGCCTGTGGCGGCAAATTGGATCGGAGACACAGGGAGGCCGTAAATGACCTCGCGCTTCTCCATTTTTCGGCTATCCCGACGGTTCGGGAAGGCAACAACCCCCCAGGGAAATCCCTACGGTTGCATTTATTTGATGCAATACGTACTTCGTTCGGCGGCGCTGGAGACGCAATTTGCTGTTTGGATTAGCGGTGCGGGTTTTTTTAACTTCCAATTACGAAGTAATAACTATTCCTGAATAAATATTCTGAGAAAATTAATGCGCTTGGTTGTAGCTTTGATCCATGCTGACACTTGGATATCGGGGGGATAAGCTAGCCGTATGACGGAGGAACGGATGCGAACGATTGGGCTGTGTACCGGTGCTTCTACCATTACCCTGGTGGAACTCCGTCAAAACGGCGCCGGCCTCGAGGTGGCCACGGTTGTATCTCGTCCCCATGAGGGCAATCCCAAGCAGGTGGTACAGGAGATACTCTCTGAGGCAGGCCTGTCCAGTTCCGACGCCATTGCCGTTACCGGCCGGCGTTTCAAGGAATTCCTGGCCATTTCCGATATCCCCGAGCCGTTGGCGGTGGAATTAGCCCTGGCCCATGTAAACGGGAAAGGGGAGCCTTATAATGCCATCATCAGCGCCGGGGGTGAGACTTTCATTGTCTACCAGCTGGATCAGATGGGACGCATCAGCCAGGTATTCACCGGGAACAAGTGCGCCTCGGGCACCGGCGAATTCTTCATCCAGCAGACCCGCCGCCTGGATGTTAGTCTCGAGGAAGCCTCCAGTTTCGGGGTGAGCGAGACACCGTACCAGGTGTCCGGCCGCTGTTCGGTTTTCTGCAAAAGCGATTGCACCCACGCCACCAACCGGGGGGTGCCGCGGGGCGAGGTAGTGGCGGGGCTCAGCCGGATGATGGCCCGGAAGATTCTCGAACTGCTCAAGAATATTCCCACCGATAACGTAATGATAATCGGGGGCACCACCCGCATTCAGGCTATGATCGATGAACTGCGCCGGGACCTGCCCACCCTATCGGTTCCCACTGAAGCCACCTACTTTGAAGCCTTGGGCGCGGCCCTGTGGGCGGCCGAGAATCCCACTGAGTCGATTAATGGCGACCAGCTGTTCACCGAGGAAATTTCCCAGTTCGATTTCCATCCCCCACTGAGTGATTTTGAGGACATGGTAACCTTTGCCAGCACGGAACGGGGCCAGGTCCGGACCGGGGACCAATGCATCCTGGGTCTGGATGTTGGCTCCACCACCACCAAAATAGTAATGCTCCGCGAATCGGACCTCAAGATATTGGGCAGCGAATACCTGCGTACCAATGGCGACCCGGTGGGCGCCTCCCGCCGTTGCTACCGGGCGCTGATCGAGCAGTTCAAAGACACCGAAGTGCACATCCGGGGGCTGGGGGTCACCGGTTCCGGCCGTAAGATCGCCGGCCTGCACGCTCTCACCGACGGCGTGATCAACGAGATTATCGCCCATGCCACGGCCGCTATCCACTTCGACCAGGAGGTGGACACCATTTTCGAGATCGGCGGCCAGGATGCTAAGTATACTTACATCACCAACGGGGTGGCCAGCGATTACGCCATGAACGAGGCCTGCTCGGCGGGCACCGGCTCTTTCCTCGAGGAATCCGCTCTTGAGACGCTCGGCATCCCCATGGAGGAGATCGCCGACTGGGCCGTGCAGGGTAACCGTCCACCGAATTTCAACGACCAATGCGCCGCCTTCATCTCCTCCGATATCAAGAACACTTTTTACGAGGGGATCAGCAAGGAGGATATCGTAGCCGGGCTGGTCTACTCCATCTGCATGAATTATGTCAACCGGGTCAAGGGCGCCCGGCCCGTGGGGAAGAAAGTGTTCATGCAGGGCGGGGTGTGCTACAATCGGGCCGTGCCGCTGGCCATGGCGGCCTTGTCTGGGAAACACATAATTGTGCCTCCCGAACCGGGGCTGATGGGGTCTTACGGAGTAGCCCTGGAGGTGAAAAGCCGATTGGACCAGGGGCTGATGGCCGAGCAAACGTTCGACCTGGAGGTCCTGGCCGATCGAGAAGTAGAATACCGGGACCCATTCAACTGTGCCGGCGGCAAGGAAAAGTGCGATCTGGGCTGCTCGGTGAACCTAATCAGCATCGAGGGTAAAACCTATCCCTTCGGAGGCGCGTGCAACAAATATTATAACATCCGTCAGAAGCTGCGGGTCAACGCCGGGGACCACGACCTGGTGGTCAAGCGCCAGGAACTGGTATATGACCGGTTTGCTCCCAACCTGGACGACCTGCCCGCCGATGCGCCCAAGATCGGTCTGGTGCGGTCATTCCTGATGAATACCTATTATCCGCTGTTTGCCCATTTCTTCAAGGAGTTGGGCTACCGGCCGATTCTGCCGGTTGAAGTGGACCAGCACGGGATCGATCAGTGCCAGGCCCCGCTCTGCTACCCCTGCGAAATCGCCCACGGTTTTTTCAGCAACCTGCTGGACCTGCAGCCGGACTACCTTTTCCTGCCCCTGATCAAAGGGGCAGCGGTGAAGAACGGTTATCCCGTTTCCAGCACCTGCCCACTGCTCCAGGGTGAGCCTTACTATCTGCAAAGGGCCTTTGAGGACCGCCTTGAGGACGGCCCAAAAGTGTTTGCCCCTGTGCTCGACCTGGCAGCCGATTCCGATGCGCAACTGCAGCAGTTCGTAGCCATGGCCAAGGAAATGGGTATCCCCAAGTCCAGGGTGGCCCGGGCCTTCGCCAAGGCCAGTGCCGTCCAGGAGGAGCTGCGTCAAAGCATGTTGCAGTTGGGCCGGGAAGCGCTCCGGGACCTCGAGAGCGACCCCAGCCGGGTCGGCGTGGTTCTTTTCGGGCGGCCCTATAGCGCCTTTGTACCGGAGGCCAACAAGGGCATTCCCCATAAGTTTGCTTCCCGCGGCATCACCGTAATCCCGGTAGATTTCCTGGACCTGGAGCAGA
>CBDVAP010000057.1:0-16334 GCA_965372015.1 uncultured bacterium
AGCCTCACCTCCAATTGTTTGAATCGTTGCCCGGAAGACACTGAAGTTATTATCACCGGTAGCCAGCGGGCACTTTTCTACCTGGATTCGGAGCGATTTTCTGAAACCGCTCAAGCCGTGGTTCTGCCAATTCCGGAAGGTATTATGACTATCAACGATCAGGTAACCATCATCACCGGCGCTTCCAGCGGTATCGGGGCCGAGCTGGCCCGGCAGTTGGCGGCTAATGGGGCTCGGTTGGCTTTGGCAGCCCGGCGAGAGGAATTGCTTGAGGAAGTGGCCGCCGATTGCCGCCAATTGGGGGGTGAAGCCGTGGCGGTACCCACCGACATCACCGTGCCGGAGCAGTGCGCGGCGCTGATCCAACGCACGGTGGACACCTATGGCGCCGTCGATATGCTGATCAACAACGCCGGTATTTCCATGCACGCCCTGTTCGCCGATATCGAGGAGTTGGACATATTCGACCGAATCATGCGCGTGAATTATATGGGAGCTGTGGGTTGCACCCACTGCGCCCTGCCGCACCTGCTGAAGGCCCGGGGCCGGATAGTGGTAGTCTCCAGCCTGACCGGGATAGCCGGCGTCCCCACCCGCACGGGTTATGCCGCCAGCAAGCACGCCTTGCACGGTTTTTTTGACAGCCTGCGAGTGGAACTGGCCGGTAGTGGGGTCTCGGTGACTATCGCCTGCCCCGGATTCGTGGAAACCGGCATCCGGCGCTACCGCCAGGGGCCGGACGATAGCCGCCACAAGAACCGCTCCCGACGCATGCCGGTAGAGCGTTGCGCCCGGATCATCCTGAGGGCGGCTAGAAGGCGCCGCCGGGAAGTAGTGATGACGGCACTGGGGAAAGTTGGCCGGTTTGTGCGGCTGTTCCTGCCTGGCCTGATCGACCGGATAGCGCGGAAAAAGGTGGGACTGGGCTGAGTGGTCCAGCGACCCGGCTATCCCGGTCGAAGGGATAGGGGCCGCTACTAAACCAGTCCGTCTAGCTGTCGGCGCTTTTTTCGCCCCGGGAAATTAGGACGTTGGCCACGCCGGCCGCCAGGGGGATCAAGCCCCAGACCGCCACCTGCAACTGGCCGGATGAGACACCCAGGGCGATAGTCACGGCCAGGCCGATAGCGATCAATAAAATACCCTGTGTACGGCGGTCATATTTCCGTGGTGGCGGAAAGGGCACTTCGATCCCCTTTTCGATGGCCGCTAGAATCTCCCGGCTCTGGTCCTGTCTTTTCCGGTAACCAAAGTACAGGGCAAAAACACCCACCGTGAGAGAGCCGCCTACGGACAGGACAATAGCTACAATTGGAATCCAATCTGTTACCATGAAAAACTCCTTTTCTTTGCCTGTTAGACCTTGGCCGGGCTATAAATGTTGCAGGTAATTTCCGGGTCGACGGCAGCTAACGCAACAATACTCTGTAGGTAACAGTCATAAAGGTGATGACCGGAGTGGACGATCAGGCGCTACTTGACCGATTACGATCGGGCGACCCCCAGGCTGCCTTTCGCCAGCTGGTGGCGGCCCACGGCAAAACGATCTACAATGTGGCCCTGTTCACCCTGAATGACGAAATTATGGCCCAGGATGCCACCCAGGACGTTTTCATCCGCATCTGGCGGGGCCTGAAGGGTTTCAAGGGACAGGCCAAACTGGGCAGCTGGATCTACCGGATCACGAAAAACGTCTGCTATGATTATTTAAAGAAACGGCGTCCCGAGCGCCTGGATGAGGAGGGGGATCTAGCTCTGGCCGACAACGATCAGGCCGGCCCCGAAGGCCAATTCCTGGCGGACGAACGGCACCTGGCGGTTCGCCGGGCGGTGGCCAGGCTACCGGAGCGCCAGCGGCTGGCAATCACGCTGCACTATTTCCACCAGCGCTCGTATGAGGAGGTAGCTGAAATTATGGAACAACCGTTGGGCACAGTAAAGTCTTACCTGCATCGGGCCAAGGCGGCCCTGGCGGAATCCCTTAAGGAAATGGAGGGCAGGCTGGTATGAAACGACTGGAATATGATGAGCTGACACCGATTTTCGAGCAGGCCGCAGTGGACTTGCCGCCGGCGCTAAGTGCCAGGTTGCAGGCCATTCCCACACTGGCGCCACCCATTTCCCTGGGCCGGATCGCAGCGGTTCTGGCGAGCCCGATCCTGGGCCTGGGGGTGGCCTGGCGCTATCGTGAACTGGGCCTGAACCTGTGGGACCGGGGGACAATCGTGCTGGGACGACGAATATTCAGCGGCTGGGACTTCCTGGTGGAGCTGGCTTATGGCGCCTCGCTGCCGCAGCCGGAGTTGGCCGTTATCAACGGGCTGATGGCGGCGGTGATCGTCCTGGTCAGCCTGGGGCTGGGTCTCTATTTATGGGCAGAAAGCCGGGAGCTGCGGATCTACGCCCACCATCTTACCGGCCAGCTGTAGAAAACCGGCCGGAGTCACTTCCCCTCTAAAAGCTGAATTAAGGCTTTCCGGGCCTCGGGTGTGTCCAGGCGGCCCAGGGCGGCAGCCGCTTCGGTGCGCACCTGGATGTGGGGGTCGTCGCCGGCCAATTTCAGTAGTACCGGCACAACCTGACTGTCATCGGTGCGGCCCAGTGCCCGGGCTGCTTTACGGCGCATACCGGCGTCCGTTGATTCCCGGGCCACCGACACCAACGCTTCGATGGCGGCCGGCGAATCGATCCGTGAGAGTGAAGTAATGGCTATCCCACGCACTTTTTCCGAAGGGTCCTGCCGCGCGATTTCCCCCAGTTTTGTCACTACCTGATCCCCTTCCATCCGGCCCAGGGCATGGACCACTTTCTTGCGGAATTTCTCGTCCGCATCGGGATTATAAATCCGGATGATAGCCTGTTGCGACAGCGGGTCGTCACTGCGCTGCAGGGCATAAAGCGCCGCCAAGGCCACCTCCTCATCGTGGTCGTGCTGCAGCTGCTCGATGATGGGGCTGTATTTGGCTTTGTTCTTACGGCTTTGGGCCGCCAGTCGCCGCCCGATAGTGATCAGGCTGGCCTTGGCGTCGTTAGCCCAGCGGCTGTCGGGAAAATCATCGATATACAACTGGTAGGCCTGGAATACTTCCTGATCCTGGCCGTTGGAGTTTTCCCGGGCATAGCAGAGCCAGAACCGGGCGTCATCGGTATATTTATTGGTGGGATAATCTCTGAGAAACCGGGTGATTGCGTCCAAGGCCTCCTGCCACTGCTCTTGCAGAATCAGATTATACGCATCCTGGTAGGCTGCTTTCAGCTGCTCCCAGTTTTCATCTCCCCGCCGGATCCGGCTCCGCTGCGCCAGGCGAATCTCTGCCCTTGCATCCCGCATTCCCTCGCGCGCGTGCTCAAGGGCCTCCCGAGCCGACTCTTGAGCTTGCTCCGCCGCCCCCCGGAGCTTTTCGAGCACCTCTTGATCGAGGAGTTCGGGCAGTTCGGGCAGTTCAAGTTCATCCAGAATGTCCGGTATGCTCAGGTAGAGTTCAGCATCCCCGTCCCAATCGAAATCCCAGTCATATTCGTAATCAAAATCCGGCTCGTAAAAGTATCCATAACCATCATCAAGTTCTTCGGGCAATATTATGATTCGCTCACCACCGGGCTGGTACAGGTAGGTGGTGTCGCCGGCGACAACCACCGGGCCTTCATTTTCAACGCGCACCTGCTGGGCCCAAAGTGGCATGCCGGCAAACAACATTATAGATAGTAGTAGCTGTCTGCCTAGCCGGTCAAGTATTCGGTGATGTTTCCGCATGGCTGATACTCCTAATCAAATCAAGATTGCCGATTTTTTTGCTGCCGGTGCAGGTCGCTCTACCGGTCTGTCCATGGGTTGGCGCCCCAGTTCGGTGAGTGTGATCTTGAGCAGGACGGAATTTTCCTGGATACCTTCCCGCGCCAGCTGTAGCGACCAGACCAAGTCATCACTGTCGCTGTTAGCCAACGGCAGCATCAACCGCTCGATTTCCAGGATCAGCTTCAGCAGTCGCGGGTCGTAGGCCGCCGCTTGGTGCTGCCGGAGGTCCCGGCCGCGATGTATGATCTCCCGGTAGATGCGTCGCTGGCTGGGAAAATCAATGATGTCCAGGTCTTCCTCCCGGTCGAAATTATCCAGTCCCAAAAGTGCCACTTTGGAACCGGCCAGGTAACGGGTAAACAGTTGGTTGAACTCTGCCAGGGCAGCCGGGTCCATCACCGTGGCGACCTGATTGGTTGGTGAGCTTATGACAATCCGGTCCAGGTAGAGGGCTCGACCGATAAAGACGCCGGTGATCACCAACATCAAAGCCGCGGCCAGAGGCGCCCAAGCCGGCGCTCCAGGCGCCACCGGTAGCCGGAGCCTTTCCAGCCAGTCCTTAACTCCGGCACCCACTGCCGCCGGTTCGAGACGAGGCAGCAGTCTATTCCAAAACCCGGCCCAATAACCGGGAGGTGCAGTGGCCGGCTCCAGGGTATCCATCACTTTCAGTGTGGCGGATAACCCTTCGAATTCTCGGGCGCATTCAGCGCAGACCGTCAGATGGATCTCGAATTTCCGGCGGCGTCCAACCGGCAGCTCGTCGTAAAGCGCCTCAGCCATCAAGGCGCGAGCGGTATGGCAACGGATCATGGCGATTCCTCCAATCCCAGTTCAGGCCGGTAAAAGGCCAGTTCCCGGCGCAGGTGGCCCAGAGCCCGGAACAGCTGGCTCTTTACGGTACCCAGGGAGACACCCAATATCCCGGCGATCTCCTTGAGGGGCAAGTCGTGGTAATGTCGCAACACGAAGATGGAGCGTTGCCGGGGTGCCAGGGTGCGCAGGGCCTGTTGAATGTGTTCCTGTATCTGTCCGGCAGCCACCTGCTGTTCGGGGTCGTCCTCCGCCGCTGTGGCGATGAATTGCTCGGGTTGGGGTTTGTCTTCCGAAGAAGCCGGATGCAGGACCCAACCCCCCCGCGACTTACGACGGCGGACCTCGTCGATGTGAGTATTCACCGCTATCCGCAGCAACCAACTCATAACCTTGGCGTCACCCCGGAAGCGGCCCAGACTGCGGTAGGCTTTGATAAATACCCGTTGCGATATGTCATCGGCATCGTCCCAATCTCCAGTGAGCTGCATAGCGAAATTAAAAACCGGCCTCCGGTAATTCTCAACAAAATCCTTAAAAGCGGCCAAATCGCCAGCGCGCACTCGTTCAATGAGTTTACGTTCGTCACTATCCATCAGCGGCCGCTTCGATAGATAGACGCGGGCGGATCGTAAAAGGTTGGCGCGGCTGGGCGCTCGGGCGGCAGAATGGCCTGGCGGATGCTTTTCACCGTGCAATGATATTAAAATTTCCCCGCGGAAACAAGGGCTTCAAAGCCTTGACCGCGGTCTTTTTTCCTTTGGTAACGGTCTTCCGGCGGACAAAATTCCCCTATGACTCTACCAGCCCGATTAGTGCGCCAGTTGCGCCGAGTTGTGGGTCGCGGCTCGGTGGAGACCGGCCCGGCTGAGCTATTGGTCTACCAATCCGACGGACTAACGCTCCATAGCGCCCGGCCTGAGGGCGTGGTCTATCCGGCCAATACCGAGGAGTGCGCCCGGGTAATCGCATTATGCCATCAGGCTGGCGTGCCATTCGTGGCCCGGGGGGCCGGCACCGGCTTGTCCGGCGGCGCCATTATCGATGGCGGAGTGATCATCCAACTCAGCCGCATGAACCGGGTGCTGGCCCTGCATCCGGCCGACCGCTATGCCGTGGTGCAACCGGGGGTGGTGAACAATTACTTAAGCCTGCAAGCCCGGCCCCACGGTCTGGAGTTTGCCCCCGATCCCTCCAGCCAGGCGGCCTGCACCATCGGCGGGAACCTGGCCGAGAACGCCGGTGGACCGCACACCCTTAAAGTGGGCGTCACAGCCAACCACGTATTGGGACAGACAGCGGTGTTGCCCGATGGAGAGGTAATCCATCTGGGGGGACCGTACCCGGTGGCGCCGGGGCCCGACTTTTCGGCCTTTCTGGTGGGCAGCGAGGGCACCATTGCCATCACTACCGAGATCATCGTCCGGCTGATACCGCTGGCCCCCTCCACGACCACCATGCTGGCAACCTATGACACGGTGGGAGCCGCCACCGACTCGGTATCGGCAATCCTGGGGGCCGGGGTGCTACCGTCCGCCCTGGAGCTGATCGACAAGTTGTGTATCCAAGCGGTGGAGGCTCATCTTAAAGTCGGCTTTCCAACCGGGGCAGCGGCGATCCTGCTGATCGAACTGGACGGCGATGCGGACGAAATAGCGGGCCATACCGAAACCATCGAGCGCGTATGCCGCCGGCAGGGGGCCGTCGATTTCCGCCTGGCAGCGGACGAGACCGAGCGACAGCGGTTGTGGTTGGGCCGCAAGCACGCCGTCGGTACCATGGGAAAGATCTCACCGGGCTATTATACCAACGACGGTGTGGTGCCCCGTTCACGGCTGACCGACATTTTAAACTCGGTGTACCGGATCGGCGAGAAGCGCGGGTTGCGGGTAGCCAACGTCTGCCACGCCGGGGACGGTAACATCCACCCCCTGATTCTGTTCGACCCTGATGCAGCCGGCGATCCGGAACGAGCGGTGGACTGCTCCCGGGAAATACTGCTGGCCTGCCTGGAAATGGGCGGCTCGCTGACCGGTGAACACGGCATCGGCATCGAAAAGCGGGAGTTGATGGAAAGCATGTATGCAGCCAGCGACCTGGGGCACATGCAGCGCTTGCGGGCAGGTTTCAATCCGGGCAATCTGCTGAACCCCGGCAAAATATTTCCCCTGGGCGCGACCTGTGGGGAAGTCCGCCGGCCGGGACCGATACCGCCAGGGACCTGGATATGACGGGAACAGCCGCCAACATCCATTGTCCCGGCAGCCGAGCAGCCGCTACTGAGCTGATCCGGCAGGCGCGGGCCGAGCGCTGGAGTATCGGCGCCCCGGCAGCCGACTACCAGTGGGACTTATCGCAGCTAAAGGAAGTGATGGCGTTCAACCCGGCGGATATGCTGCTGACCGTGGAGACCGGTTTGTCCCTGCAGCAGGTCCAGGAGATTGCCCGCGCCGAAAATCTCTGGTTGCCACTGGACTCGACCATGCCGGAGGTACCGTTGGCGGAGCTGCTGGCCCGGGACGCGTCCCTGAGTTGGCTAAGTCACCACCACGGTCTGGCCCGGGATTGGGTCATGAGCATCACCGCCCTGGACGACCGGGGCCAGCAGGTATTTTCCGGCGCCCGGGTGGTAAAAAATGTAGCCGGGTACCGGTTGGCCCCACTCTACATTGGCGCCCGGCACTGCCTGGGACCGGTGCTGGAGGTCTCGCTCAGGCTTTTGCCCCAACCTGCCGAGGTAACCGTCATTACCTGCGGCGCGGCTGAACCGGCCCGCCTGCTGGAGCTGTGGACCGGCTCCCGCCGGGGCGAGCATTCCACTGAGCCCGGCCTGCCCTGGGAGGGTTTGTTGATTGAGCGGCGGGGGGAACGGTGGGAACTGCACGGTTTCACGCGGGCCTCGAAAAAGCGGACCGCTGATTGGGCGCAGGCCACCGAGGGCGATAACCGGGTAGAGATCAGCTCGGCAAAGCATCCTCCGGACGAAAACGCCCGTAAGTCCTCCGACCCCAATGTCTTATTGCAGGTGCTGCCCTCGCAGTTAGCGAACCTGTTGGCCGCCTTTACCGCAACTGCCGTAGACTTGCGATGCTACCCGTCGGCGGGGGCGGTAGTCCTGGACCTGACTACGGACCTGGCAGCCGAGAAGAGCCTTAAAGAGGCGTTGCTATCTACGCGGGCCTGGGGCGGATCGGTTCGTCCCCTGACGCCGGCCGGCGCCCGTATTCTCGGCGGGATCGGTATCCGGGAACAGGTGGCGGCGGTTTTCGGGCGGGTGAAGAAAATACTCGATCCGGACACCATTTTCGGTCCCTGGCCGGAGGAATTGTGGTAAGCGGCCATTCCTACTTGGACGGCGACGACTACCGCCGGTTGCAGGAATGTGTCCACTGCGGGTTGTGCCTGTCGGCCTGCCCCACCTATCAGGTTACCGGCGCCGAAGCCGATTCCCCCCGGGGCCGGCTGGCGTTAATGCGGGCGCTGGACCTGGATGAAGTGCCGCCCACCCCGGCGTTTGCCCACTTGGATCTATGCCTGGGCTGCCTGGGCTGTCAAACCGCTTGCCCGGCGGGGGTGAAATATGGTCGCCTGCTAGGGCAAACCAAGGCCACCCGGAGGCCGGCTCTTTGGGTCCGCGGGGCGCTGGCAACGGTTACCGGACCCGGGCTGCTGCGCATGCTCACCGCCTGGTTGCGCCTGATCCAGAAAATCCGGCTGGACCGGCTGTTGATCCGCTTCCCGCTGTTGCCGCAGGCTGTTCGCATGCAACTGCGAGGTCTGCCGCGCCTGAGAGGACCGGCCTTCACGCGCACTGCGGAGCAGCTATTGCCGTCCGTCCATCCAGCGGGATTGCGCCAAGGCCGGGTCGCCCTGTTCACCGGCTGCGTCATGGACCACTGGTATCAACCGGTGCACGCTGCCACCACGCGTTTGCTGCAATGGAACGGCTACGAGGTAGTCATTCCCACGGGGCAGGGTTGTTGCGGGGCACTGCACGCCCACACCGGGCTGCTGGGGGAGGCCGAGGAAATGCTGCAGCGGAACCGAGGCGCTCTGGCCGGCATCGAGGCCCAGGCGCTGATAGTGAACGCCGCCGGGTGTGGGGCGCAGCTGAGTGACAATCTGTGGTCTAACGGCCAGGGGCCACCGGTAGTGGACCTGAGTGTTTTCCTGGCTGAACACCTGTTGAAGCCGCCGCAATTTAAACTACCGGAGATTACTACCTACGACGCGGCTTGCCACCTTTACCATGCCCAAGGGGTGCAGGCGGCCCCGTGGCAGCTGCTGGAGCTGGCCTGTGAAGCGGTGGAAACCTTGCCGGAAGCCGAGCAATGCTGTGGCAGCGCCGGGCTTTACAGCCTGGTGCAAGGTCAAATGTCGCGGAAGGTGCTGGCACTGAAGGTCGAGCAATTGCGCCGGTTGAAATCGACGAAGCTGGTGACTACCAATCCGGGGTGCCAGATGCAACTCCAGGCTGGGCTGCAAGCGGCGGGGATACCCATGGCGGTGTGCCATTTGAGTGAAGTGCTGGACCGGGCGTATCGCCGGGACCCGGCCTACCGGCAGACCTTCAACCTCAGCGATTAGGGCTGCTTGTCCAGTAGGCTTGCCTCCGATCGGCGATGGAAACACCTATCCAACTTGAAGCGTAGCGGTCCGGCAGCTTGCTCGGTGGCTATGGCAACAGCGAGTAGCGCTCAAGACTATTATTTTGAAGGGGAAATTAAGGGAGGCGAAGTGTTATAAAAAAAAGCCGGACACGGTCTCCTAATAACAATAGAGCAATTTACCTTTGAGGAGATGTCCAAGACCATGTCCGGCGAAACAACGAGAGCAGGTCGCGGGGGCCTGCAAAGTTGGGCCGGTATCCAGTGGGGGCGGTTTAAGGACTATCGATTAGACGGCTTGGGAACCCGTCCATCTATTTAACCACCACGAAGGATCGGGGAGTAAATCCCCTGATGAGAGAGGAGGAGAAGAAGGAGGAAAATAGCCTAGTCGCCTATTCCACACCTCAACTGGATCCGGCTCAATTTTCAAAAAACGTTAACCAAGTACAGAGCAAACTTAACACGAGAAAAAGGACATGTCTACCTTTTTTATAATATTTTTGTCTTCCACCGTTCCCACCCGTCCAGCCCTTCAGGACCGGAAAAGTGGTTGCAAAAGCCGGTTGAGGCCGCTCGGGCGGCAAGGTTTATCTCCCCGATTTGAGTGCCTCGAGGTGCTCCGGTCCAATCATTTGGGCCAGTTCATGCCTCTTGCGGCGCATGCCCTCGGCCAGCTCGGCCAGGGTTTGATGATGCAGAGTTTCTTGGACCAGGTCCTTGATATACTGCCACTGGTTGTGTAGTGGGCAGACAGCGTCGTCCGAGCAGATATCCAACCCGATCACGCACATTTCCTGCTCGGGGGGTGGTCCTTCGATGGCACTGACCACCTGGAGCATGGTGATCTTTCCGGCCGACCGGGCCAGCTTGATACCACCGTTGCGTCCGCGGTAGCTTTTGATCAGGTGATGGCGGGTTAGGGTTTGCACTAGCTTGGCCAGGAAATGCCTGGGGATATCATAGGCTTCGGCGATGGAACTAACCATGGCCAGACCGCGATCCTCGTGCTCGGCGAGGTAAATCATGGCCTGTAGAGCGTATTCAGCTGATTTGGAATAAAGCATGATAATGAGATATATTTATCCAAAATTAGCCTTTTTCCGGGGGATTGGCAATTCTATTTTCGGGCCGGGTTTAAATTTCACCATCGCCGCAGGATCAAGGTGGGTTAAATTCGTATTCCTTGGGGCGGCCGAACAGGAAAACAGATTTTAAAAGAGGCATTTTATTTATGGATACTGTTTTGCGTGGCCTGGACTACGCCATGATTTCCAGCCTGCTGACCGAGGAGGAAATCCTGGTTCAGCACACCGCCCGGGACTTTGTCGAGGCTGAGGTGCTACCGGTCATTACTAAGCATCATCGCGACGAGACCTTCCCGGAAGAATTAGTGCCGCGGCTGGGAGCGCTGGGATATTTGGGCTCGGTGTACCCGGAGGAATATGGCGGCGCCGGTCTGGGGGCCGTGGCTTATGGCCTGCTCAACCAGGAACTGGAACGGGGTGATTCGGCGCTACGATCATTTGTATCGGTGCAAACTTCCCTGGCGATGTACCCCATCTGGGCCTTCGGCAGCGATGAGCAGAAACGGCGCTGGCTGCCGACCATGGCGTCGGGGAAGGCCATCGGTTGTTTCGGGCTGACCGAACCTGATGTGGGGTCGGATCCGGGAGCCATGCGCACCCAGGCCAGGAAGGCCACCGATGGCTGGGTGCTAAACGGCGCCAAGATGTGGATCACCAACGGCACTATCGCCGACCTGGCCATTGTCTGGGCCCGGGACGAGCAGGGGGAAGTTCAGGGTTTTATCGTGGAACGCGGTTTCAAGGGATTCTCGGCCCCTAAAATGGAAGGCAAGCTTTCTCTGCGGGCCTCGATCACCTCTGAGCTGGTGCTGGATGATGTGCCGGTACCGGAGGCCAACCGGTTGCCCGAGGCCCGAGGCCTGGCCGCACCGTTGAAATGCCTGACCCAGGCCCGTTACGGCATCGCCTGGGGAGTTATTGGAGCCGCCATGGCCTGTTACGAAACCGCTCTGCGGTACGCCGGGGAAAGGATCCAATTCGGCAAGCCCATCGCCGCCTTCCAGCTTAGCCAGCGGAAGCTGGTCTGGATGGTAACCGAGATAACCAAGGCACAGCTATTGGCCCTGCAACTGGGCCGGCTCAAAGAGCAGGGCCGGCTACGCTACCAGCAGGTGGCGTTGGCCAAACGCAATAACGTCTGGATGGCCCGGGAATGTGCCCGTCTGGCGCGGGAACTTCTGGGGGCCAACGGCATTATCGACGAGTACCCCGTGATGCGGCACCTCATGAACTTGGAAAGCGTATACACTTACGAAGGTACTCACGAGATGCATACACTGATTGTAGGGGAAGATTTAACCGGGCTGTCGGCTTTCAACTGAGACCGAGGCCATCAACAAAGCCAAGTAAGGAGTAATATTAAATGGAATTAAGAGCTGCAAGAATAATAGGACTAACCACACTGGTCGGGTTGCTGGCCTTGGGCTGCGGTCAAACAAAAGCCGAGACGGCCGATGTTTCTATCAACAGCGCAGTTTGTGAATTATGCGCCAACCGGATCCAGACGGCGGTAGCTGAAATGGATGGAGTCAAGGGGATCAATGTAGATATTGAAAATCACCTGGCCCAGGTTACTTTCTATTCCGGCAAGACCAATCTGGTGGCTATCGAAACTGTGATCTCGGAGTTAGGCTATGGCGCCAACGACAAACCGGCCGATCCGTTAGGCTATGCCAAGCTGCCCGCCTGCTGCCAGGCTGGGGGCGACCACGACAAAGCCAAAATGGAGATGTAATATTTCCTGGACAGCCAGTCAATCAAGGCCCGGGCAACCGGGCCTTTTCTGTTGGGGGCTAATCGTCGGGGCCTGTCGGCTCAGCTGCACAACTCATGTATCAGCCGCAGCCCCTGGACAGTGAGATTGGGATCGTAGGTGATGGGTGTGGCCAGCTCACCGACGATCAGCCCCCCCAACCCGCCGGTGATCACGTTGGTCATCTGCTCCCAACCGGTTTCGGCTTTTATGCGGGCCAGCATCCCGTCGATTAAGTCCACCGCGCCATAGACGATGCCGGCCTGGAGGTTGGTATCGGTGTCCTTGCCGATGACTGTCCCGGGCGCTTTGAGTTCCACCGCCGATAGCAGTGCGGCCCCGGTGAACAGGTTCCGGGCGCCGGTCTCGATGCCGGGGGCGATAACGCCACCCAGGAAATAACCCCTTTCATCGATAATGTCGAAGGTAGTGGCGGTGCCCAGGTCAACGGCCACGCCGGGCATGCCATAGAGATGCCGGGCGGCCACTACGTTGCACAACCGGTCGGCTCCCACCGTGTCAGGGTCTTTCACCTCCAACCCGATGTTCAGGGGCAGGCGGGCGTTGACCCATAACGGCTTCAGACCCAGGTAACGCTCGATCATCTGGCCCATGGCCCGGCCCACCACCGGCGCCACCGAGCCGATAATCACGTTGCCCAGACCGGCAATGTCCACCCGGGTGTCGTCAGCCAGTAGCTTGACCGCGATCCACCAATCGTCCATGGTGTGGGTCTGATCGGTGTGCAGCCGCCAACTTTCCAGCAGCTCATCGCCATCGAAAAGGGCCAGCACAGTATTGGAATTACCGATGTCAATCGCCAGCAGCATGTGCTTCCTTTCGCGCTCTCAGGGGAATTTTTAGGTCTCCGACCATTCCAGATCGCCGGCGGTCACCACGTAGGTGCGCTTTCCCCGCTGGACCAACCCGTGGCCATCGTCATCGATGCCGGTGAACTTTCCCTCCAACTGTTCCCCGCCGTCATTGAACCCCATTACGTGGCCCAGATGATCACAGCGCTCCAGCCATAGCTGCGGCACCGCTGCCAGGTCGCCCGCGAGCACTTCCTCCAGCCGGGCCAGCAGTCGCGCCAGGACCAGTTCCCGCTCCAGGGTCTTACCCGTTTCAATTAGAGCCGAGGTAACCCCAGAGCGCAACTCTTTAGGGAAATCCTCCCGAGTCTCATTGACGTTCACCCCCACACCGGCTACCACAATTGGTCCCTCATCAGCCAGTCGGCTTTCAATCAATATGCCACCCAGTTTCTTGCGGGAGACCAGCACATCGTTGGGCCACTTTAGACCGGCCGGGATTCCCAAACTCCGCAGGCCATCGGCCACCGCCACCCCGGCCGCCAGGGAAATCAGCCCCAGCTGGGCCACCCGGACTTCGGGAAGCAGCAAAATCGAAAAGAGCACACCCATCCCCGGCGCGGAGTGCCAGCGGCGGCCCTTGCGGCCCCGGCCGTAGCGCTGGTCGTCGGTCACCACCACGTGGCCCTGTTCCGCCAGTCCCTGCTCCAACAGCTCCCACAAATCATCGTTAGTGGACTCGGTGAAGGGGTAGTAGGAAATGCTCCTGCCCAATTCCCGGGTGGTGAGCAGTTCGGCTATGTGCTCCAGGTCCACCACGCCCGATCAGTGCGGCCGGTACTCGCCGAATACAGCTTTTAATGCCCCTGAGATCTCCCCCAGCGTGGCGTAGGCCCGGACACAGTCGATGATCGGTGGCAGCAGATTGCCCGTACCCAGGGCGATTTTTGTCAGGGCGGCCAAGCTGCGGGCAACAGCGTCCGGGTCCCGCTCCGCCTTTATCCGGACCAGCCGCTGAAGCTGGGTCTGCTCCACCTGTGGGTCCACGGTTTGCAGGCTGGCGGCCGGGTCTTCCTCCTGCTCAAAGCGGTTAACCCCTACAATAACTTGCTGGCCAGAATCCACCGCCTGCTGCCGGTCGAAAGCGGCCCGGGCGATCTGTTCCTGCTGGAAGCCGGCCTCGATGGCCGCCACTGCGCCGCCTAGCTTGTCGATCTCATCAATGAGGGTTTGGGCCTCCTGCTCCAGACGATCGGTGAGGGCCTCCACGTAAAAGCTGCCCGCCAAAGGGTCGGCCACGGCGGGGACGCCGCTCTCATAGGCGATCACCTGTTGGGTTCGCAAGGCCAGCCGTACCGATTCCTCCGACGGCAAGGCCAACGCTTCGTCGCGGCTATTGGTGTGTAGCGACTGGGTGCCGCCCAGCACGGCCGCCAGCGCCTCTAGGGTGGTGCGCACCACATTATTGTCCATCTGTTGGGCAGTTAGTGACGAGCCGGCGGTCTGGGTGTGGAAGCGGCACTGTTGCGCCTTGGGATCGGTGGCGCCGAAGCGCTCACTCATCAGCCGGGCCCACAGGCGGCGGGCCGCCCTAAACTTGGCTATTTCCTCGAAAAAATCCTGGTGCACGTTGAAGAAGAAGCTCAGCCGGCGGCCGAAATCGTCTACCGACAGGCCGGCCGCGATGGCTGCTTCCACGTAAGCGATACCATCGGCGAAGGTGAAGGCCAACTCCTGGGCGGCGGTGGACCCGGCCTCACGGATATGGTAGCCGCTGATGGAAATGGTGTTCCACTGGGGTGCTTCCCGGCCGCACCAGGTGAACAGATCGGTGACTAAGCGCAGGGAGGGCTGGGGCGGATAGATATAGGTCCCCCGGGCGATATACTCCTTGAGAATATCGTTCTGGACTGTGCCCTGGAGCTGGGAAGGCGCGCTGTCCCGGCCCTCGGCTACTACCACGTACATGGCCAGCAAAATAGCCGCCGTGGCGTTGATAGTCATGGAAGTGGACACCTGGTCCAGCGGTATGTCCTTGAGCAGCACCTCCATATCGGCCAAAGTTGATACCGCCACCCCGGTACGCCCCACCTCACCCCGGGCCAGCCGGTGGTCCGAGTCGTAACCCATCTGGGTGGGCAGGTCGAAGGCCACCGACAGGCCGGTCATGCCCTGGTCCAGCAGGTAGCGGAAGCGGCTGTTAGTATCCTCGGCCGAGCCGAAGCCGGCGTACTGGCGCATGGTCCACAAGCGCTGGCTATACATCTGCGGGTAAATGCCACTGGTGAAGGGGTACTCGCCGGGACCGGGCAGGCCCGGGGGGCCGTAGAAAACGGTTTCGGGAGGCGGGGCCATGACGTTGGAATTTACGATAGTGTAGCGCGATTGCCAGGGGTGGGGTGCGTATTCAGTTCAGCACGGGCAGCCAGCTGTCGTCTACGATGGGGCCGAAGACGGCGATCTCGATTTCCCGGCGGGCCAGGTCGTCTCCAAACGGGCGGACGCAAGCAGCGCAGTGGGCCGGTTCGCTCTCCAGTTGCCAGCGGAAGGTGGGGACGGTGGGATCGGTTTCACCGGGCCGGACCACTTCCACCAGCCAGTGCTTGCCGGTAGGCAGCATTAGCCGGCCGGTGACTGCCAGCCGGGGCAAATCGAAATAGTTGGTCATGATTGTACGGAGACCTAGTAACCCAGCGCTAAAACGAGCCATAGGATAGGCAGGGAAGAGGCTGGGAGGCAAGGGATATTTGGGTGGGCAGCTTCGTATGACTAACCGCCAAGACGCCAAGAGCGCCAAGGACAAAAATATCTCAGACTAGGTTACCCTGAGGCATTTCCTGAGCGGAGTCGAAGGGCTCTCGAAGGGTGACCTGTATCACCCCTCATCCTAGCCTTCTCCCGGTGGGAGAAGGGACTTTAAAGCGGTATCCGGGGGCAAGGGATATTTATTATGCGGGGAGTTAGGTCGACTCAATCAGCGAGAATTATTAGCAACATCCATAATCTGTTCTAATTCTTCTGGAGTAAGAACCTGATCCCGTTTTCTGTGTATCATCCGATGACAGTTAGAACACACCACGGACATGTCAGTCTTTGGATCTATTTGGGCATCTCCACTCATGAGGCTCACTGGCCGTAGGTGATGAGCTTCGATAAAACCTTCGCCTCGTTCCCCATAAGTTTCACTAAAATCAAATCCACAAACAATGCATGTCGTACCATGATATAATATTGCAGCTGTGCGTAGTCGCGGATTCCGTTCATAATAGTTAGAGAAGCGCTCTTTCCTTACCCCTTCGAAATACTCTTCTTCGATATGGAGGGCCTTCAGGTCTGATTTCACTTCTGCAAGGATATGCTCGACGCCGAATACCCAATGGTTTCTTGAAGGATGTAAAACGACTCCTCGATTCTTTAAGGATTGCAGTGCACCACGGACTTGATGGTGCCATTCAGGGCGATGGG
>CBDVAP010000058.1:0-16318 GCA_965372015.1 uncultured bacterium
AGATTCCTACTAAGCCTTTCACCGCGAAACAGCCCTAGCAACTATTTCTGGTTCTTTTGCGATGGCACTGTTACCCGGTCCGGCTAGGATCTGCGCCCGGCCAATAAACTGCATTACTCGAGGAGCTATCATGGTTTCTAGTGAATTGGAAAGCCGCATCGCTGAAAAGGTTACTGCGGAACGTGTGCGTCTGGAGCAACTGGCTGGTCTCGAGCCGGAACTGGTTGAGCATTTCCGCCGCTTTGACCAGAAGCCCTTCACCAAGGATGAACGGGATCAAACCATCATCCTATTCAATGGGTTCACCGCCAGCCATGACACGATAGTCGAGGGTATATTCCGTGGTCTGGGCTACGCCTGCCAGGCCCTCCCCACACCTCAAAAGAGTGCCTTCGAGATCGGGAAAGAGTTCTGTGACAATGCCATGTGCAATCCGACCTACTTCACAGTAGGGAACCTGATCGAGTACCTCCAGCAGCTGGAGGCGGCAGGGTTGGGTAAACGTGAGATCATCGATAAATACATATTTTTTACGGCCGGTTCTTGTGGACCGTGCCGCTTCGGGATGTATGAGGCCGAATATCGCCTGGGGTTGCAGAACGCCGGCTTTGAAGGCTTCCGGGTGATTCTGTTTCAGCAAACCGGGGGCATCAACCAACAGGATGGCAGCGACGGCCTGGAGATGAATGAACGTTTCTTCCTGAATCTCATCAATGCCTTCAACGCCGGCGATATCGTGAATGAGATGGCCTACCAGATTCGGCCGTACGAGGTCGAGGCCGGTAAGACGGATGCGGTCTTGCAGGGAGTACGGGGTTACCTGCAGGATGTTTTTAAAAACGGGGCTCGCGGGGAGTCGACGCCATCGAAAAATGGGGTAGCCGTAAATGAGCCCGGCGCTACCAGTAAATCGGGTTTCCTGCGGGTCTTCCGGGAGCAAATGAGCCGCAAGGATTACACCCGGGCCTTCAAAGAAGCTGGTCGGCGGTTTGAAGCGCTTGAGGTGGATCATTTACGAGTGAAGCCCATCGTTAAAATCACCGGGGAATTCTGGGCCCAAATCACCGAGGGCGACGGCAATTTCAAAATGTTCCGCTTTTTGGAAGGAGAAGGCGCCGAAGTGATTGTAGAACCAGTGGCCACCTGGGTACTTTACCTGATACACCAGGCCCGGCAAAGGCTATGGGATTCCAAGGGCCTCTATGACGGCCTTAAACCGCCAGGTTGGTGGCGGATCGACAAGCGCCTGGCAGCCTACGGGCAGTATCTCAAGCAGCTGGGGCTGATCATGGTGACCGAGAAATTGTATCGCCGGGAATACTATCGCCTGCAACGGGAATTGAGCACAACCTTGCACCCGCTCGCCAACCAGCTGGAATACGAGGAACTGGCGCATAAGTTCTACAATTCCCGGGCCCGGGGCGGTGAGGGCCACCTGGAAGTGGCAAAAAATATATATTACCATAACAATGACCTGTGTCATATGGTTCTTTCTCTCAAGCCGTTCGGGTGCATGCCCAGTACCCAGTCCGATGGGATTCAGGTAGCGGTAATCGAGCGGGTCAGCGATATGATTTACCTGCCCATCGAAACCTCAGGCGAGGGCGAGATCAACGCTTTAAGCCGGGTTCAGATGGCCCTGGGGAATGCCCGGGCCAAGGCCAAGCTGGAGTTCCAAACGGTACTGGCTCAAACCGGTCAAGACCTGGAAAGCCTGAGAGCATTCGTAGCGGAACACAGAGTCCTGAGATCCCCCCTTTATCCCATCCCCCATACCAAGGGCGTAGTGGGACGGGCCGCCAATTTCGCCCTGCACTTAGCGGCTCTTATAGATGGCCGGGCCCAGTTTCTGGTTCCTGCTGAAACAATTGGCCGGAGCTAGGGATGGCAGTTAAAACCGGCCGGCTGTATATGGGGATCGACGTAGGGTCCACTACCGTCAAAATAGTAGTGCTGGACGCCCAATCCAACCGGATCGTTTGGAAGCAGTACCAACGCCATGAAGCCGATCAGGCCGGCACCGTACTACAATTTCTACAGCGAATCGAGGCGGACTTCCCTGATACCTTACCGGATAAGATTAAGGTTTTTATTACCGGCAGCGGTGGGAAGAGCATCGGCCGCCATATTGGCGCCCGGTTTATCCAGGAGGTGAATGCGGTCTGCCAGGCTGTGGAAGTGCTCCATCCCGATGTGGGATCTGTGATTGAGTTGGGCGGGCAAGATGCCAAGATAATCATATTCAAGGAAGACCCCACGACTGGAAAGAAGAAGAAGTATCCCAGCATGAACGACAAGTGCGCCGGCGGAACCGGGGCGGTGCTGGACAAGATCAGCGCCAAGTTGAAGATACCGGCGGAGGATTTGGGCCAATATGGCTATGAGGGACTGAAGCTGCACCATGTGGCCGGCAAATGCGGGGTGTTCGCCGAAACCGACATCAACAGCCTCCAGAAGCAGGGAATCGGCAATCAGGAAATGATGGCCAGCCTTTTTGAGGCTATCGTAGGGCAGAACCTATCGGTCCTGACCAGGGGGCACACGCTCCTGCCGAAGGTGCTGTTGTTAGGGGGACCGAACACCTTCATCCGTGGTATGAAGGAAGCCTGGCAGGCCAATATTCCGGAAATCTGGGCGGAGCGCGAGGTCCCTTTGCCCGCGGGAGTTGAGCCCAAGGAGCTGATCATCGTCCCGGATAATGCCCAATATTTTGCAGCTCTGGGGGCAGTACAGTTCGGCCGCGAGGAAGACCAGCAGGACAGCGGGAATTACAGCGGTTGGAAAGCCCTGGAAGAGTATTGCCAAAAAGGCATTAAGCAGGAACGCCGCGGCTCTTCGGTCGGCCTATGGACCACCAGGGAAGAGCTACAGGCCTTCAAGGAGGAATATGCCCCGGTACCATTCCGGCCGGCTACATTCAGAGCCGGAGAGACCGTTGAGGCCTTTATCGGACTGGACGGCGGGTCTACTTCCACCAAGGCGGTACTGGTCAACAAGGACCGGGAAATTCTGGCAAAATCGTACCAGCTTTCGAAAGGCAACCCCATCGAGGACACCAAGGATATCATCGCTAACCTGCGAAGCCAGGTGGAATCCGGCGGAGCCGTTCTCCAAGTCATGGGCCTGGGGACCACCGGCTACGCCAAGGATATCCTGAAGGATGTGCTGGGCGCCGATGCCGCTATCGTTGAGACCGTGGCCCACACCGAATCGGCGTTGCACTTTTATAAAAAGGTGGACGTAATCTGCGACGTTGGTGGCCAGGACATTAAGATAATGATCCTCAAAGACGGCAAGGTCAAGGATTTTAAACTGAACACCCAGTGTTCGGCCGGGAACGGCTATTTTCTGCAAAGCAGCGCCCAGGATTTCAACATCCCGGTGGAGCGATATGCCGAGGTAGCCTTTCAAGCCGAAGCGATGCCCACTTTCGGCTACGGTTGCGCCGTGTTCATGCAGTCGGACATTGTCGATTTTCAGCGCAAGGGTTGGGAGCCCAAGGAGATCATGGCCGGCCTGGCCGATGTCCTGCCGAAAAACATCTGGCTGTATGTTTCCCAGATGACCAACCTGGCGAATCTTGGTACGCACTTCGTTCTGCAGGGAGGTACCCAGCACAATCTGGCGGCCGTGAAGGCCCAGGTCGATTTTATCAAGTCCCGGTTCCGCGGGGATGATATCCGGCCCAGCATCATCGTCCATAAACATTGCGGTGAAAGTGGGGCCATCGGTACTGCATTAGAGGCGGTCCGGCTGTGGGAACGGGGCCGGCAAACCACCTTTATTGGGCTGGACAGCGTGGCGCATATCCGCTACAAATCCATCACCAGTGAGGATACTCGTTGTTACTTCTGCAAGAATAAATGCCTGCGAACCTTTATCGATGTGGATATCACCGCCGCCCGGACACCGAAGGAAAGCCGATTTTACTACAAGCAGGGGGCCTCCGAGCCGCGAATCAAACGATTCTATGCCAAGGATCGCCAAAAGGGCGAGGGCTTGAAATCCAACATCCCTCTGGCACCGGGCGCCAAACGTCTGATTGTGGGCAACTCTTGTGAGAAGGGCCTGGTAGAGGACGTCAATGATATGCGCGAAATCAAAAAAGATTTAGATGAGATGCTGGCAGCCCATCCGAACTTTGTCGATAAGGCCTGCGCGCAAGTCTTTAAATCCTGGGTACCATCCGATGATAAAGCTGTAACCAAGCCAAAGCGCTTCTATATAAAAAAGGCCATCAGGGAACGGGAGACGCTAAGGATTGGAATTCCACGGGTTCTGAACATCTACACATTCGCTCCCCTCTTTGATGCTTACTTCCAGAGCCTGGGGATTCCCCATAAGAATATTATCTACTCCGATTACACATCTGAACAGCTCTATCGCGCCGGGAGCAGACGGGGGGCCATCGATCCTTGCTATCCCAGCAAATTAGGAATTCCGCATGTCCACAATCTGATCTATAAGGCCCATGCTCGCACCCCTCTGGACATAATCTTCTTCCCCATGTTGCACGACATGCCCTCCGACCTGGTCAATTCCCAGGGGCATTTGGCTTGCCCGGCCGTGACCATGACGCCCGGGACGGTTAAGGCCGCCTTTACCAAGGAGGGGGATGTCTTTGCTAAGCATGGCATAACTTATTTTGATCCTTTACTGAATCTGGGTACCCCGGCCTTATGCGAAAAGCAGCTGTATGAGGCCTTCAGCGGATTGCTGGGACTCTCGCGAAAAGAAAACCGGCAAGCGCTGGAATGTGGCTATCGGACCCTGCGGCGCTACCAGGCTACCATGCGAGCTCAGGCCAAGGAAGTGCTCGACCTGCTGGTCAAAGAACAGAAAATTGGAATGGTCCTTTTGGGCCGGCCCTATCATAACGATATAGGCATCAATCATAGCATTCTAGTGGAATTCCAGAAACTGGGCTATCCGGTGTTCAATCAGGATGTCCTACCCACCGAGGGGGAGTTGGTGGAGGAGCTCTTTGGTGAAGAGGTCCGGGCGGGGACTATCGCCGGTCCCATGGACATTAGTGACGTCTGGAAAAACTCCTACAGCGAAAACGCCAGCCGCAAGATCTGGGCCGCGAAGTTTGTGGCCCGGCACCCAAATCTGGTGGCCGTTGAGATGTCCAATTTCAAGTGTGGCCACGACGGTCCTACTTACGCCGTGATCGAGAAGATTATTGAGAGCTCCAGAACACCACTATTCTCTTTCAAGGACTTAGATGAAAACAAACCGGCCGGCTCGATCAAGATCCGGGTGGAGACTATTGCCTACTTCCTTAAACGGTATGGGGAAGATATGCTGTCCAAGACCAAAGCCAGAGCGGAAATTGAGCAGCAACTTAAGCAGTATGAGGCGGGGCTCCGGAATGAACTGAGTGGCGCTGATTTGGCCGCCGGGCGGAACGGCAACGGCCAGCTGATTCCCGGGATTGAGTCCAATCATAATGGTGAATCCCAAGTCGATGGGAAGCTATCGAGATCAATCAAGGCGGAATGATGTTACAGAGCGATAAAGTCCTGTTTGAGATTTACCGGGATGCCCGGCATCCGGAAGAATTCAGAGTGATCTACTTTACCGAGCTGAACGAGCACAACCGGGACGCGGAATTTGACAAAGCTATGCAGGGTGCACATCTCTACGATGGATTCATTCGCAGTATCAAGTTGGAGAAGGCCCGGGCGAGCATTGCGGCACTTTTGGAGCGCCTGAACCAGGGTGAGACCGTTACCTCCGACACAATAGACCAGGACCTGGCCGAATTCCTGGCCGGCAGCTAGAATATCAGGCGGTATTCAGTGGAGAAATTCACCCCCTTGGCGGTATTGAACATACCGCGGCTTTCGCCATATCCCAGGTACCATTGGAACGAACCCAGGTTCAACATGAAGGCGGTGTCCCATCTAAAACCATCCAGACCACCAAAACCAACGCCGATGTGAACCGGAAAAACAGGTGATAATACGTATTCCAGGCCGAGGGACACTAATGGTGGGACCCTATCCAGGTAGTCACTCCTCAGGTAGTGGGTGACGGAAGCATCAAAGGTCAGTTCAGGCGAAAGCCGATATAATGCGCCCCAAATGAGCCGGGATGGATAGATCGTTCTGTCCGGCCCGGTAGAATAAGAAGTATCCCTGAGAACAAAGCTTTGTCTCAAGGAATCCATTTGGTCATCATTATAATCGTAGATATCATCCAGGTCTGCCGATGAGAGCTGCACGAAGAATTCTTTACTGGTAACAGTTCTATCCGGCCATATCAGGGTACCAAATAAATCCTTCCCGGTCAGACCAACACTCAGCCGGGGACGGATATCAGCGACAAAACCAAGATCCAGGCTCAAGCCGGCGCCTCTTAGGGCGATCAGCCGGGAATCGGAGTCCACATTAGCAACCCGTCTTGTTCGGCCTTTAATCACTATGCTGTCGGTGGTGGTGGCTATTTCCAGCTGTTGGGCGTTCAGATGAGCGTCAGCCAGTCCCAGCAGAAAATTAATCCCGGCTCCCGCATAGAACCGGTCAATTGTTCTCGTCATTTGCGGCATGACGATTTGCCGGCCATAAAGCACTGAAATCGGGGCAACCGCCAGCAGGTCCAGGTTGGGTTTTGACAAATCCCGGTGTTGATCAAATCTCACACCGTGGAAAAGCAAATCCAATATGGCCGTAGGCAAATTCATGTTCGATATAACCTTCAGTTCAAAGATCGACACATCGAAATTGCCTGCCGTAAAACCCAGACCGGTCAGACCGGCCATCAGGTTCGTGTTCCAGACATCAGGGGTAAATACAGATAAGAAATTGTCCTTTTTACCGGGATCCCGAAGATTAAGGCCGCCGTACAGCTGCCGGTTAATCCATTCGGCAGAAACAGCATTATTCCTGGCATCCAGGCTACCCCCCAATACGGTCATGGTAAAACGGGGTATTGATTCAATTCCTGCTAATGGAGATTTCGCGGTGACAATCCAGGCATCGTTGTAGCCTGCTGCTATCAGCGAACGTCGAAGGGTTTCGATGTTAAACCTATCGGTAGTATCTCCAACCCGCAATTTATAGATTGAATCCATAACAATGATTACTGATGGTATTCCCTGGAACCGGCGATTGAAGTCATTTCTGGTCCGCTCAACGAGCTTCCTGTCCCGACTAGCAATAATCTGAACCGAATAGATTTCCTGAACGCTACCGGTATTTTCCTGGTACCCAGCTCCATTTTCCAAGGCCGGTCGTTCTGATACTCTCCCCTTAAATAAATCCATTGTTACAGGTTTCCCGTAATACCCCAGCATGGCTGGATTCAGACCCAAAGGGTGAGTTCCCATAGCACGGGTGAAATAGACTCTGGTGGCGACGTTGCGGAGCGGGTTGCTGGAGGGCAGTCCCTTTCCCATAAGGAAACCAGTGACCAGAAGGTACAAAAGAACCGATTTCATTTGACCCTTCCAGCCAGGGCGTGTCCATCCATAAAGTACTGAAGCCGGCCATAGACGTTTATATGCAACGAATCGGTGCTGAGGAAGCGGGTTGGCAGCGGCTGGCCATTCTCATCAACCCGGCCCAACAAATGAAAGCGAGCCTGGATATACACTGAATCCTGGTTGAACAGGTCCAGGCGCTCATCATTCAGCAGTAGTGAATCCCGACCGGATTGGTTAGGAGCCAACGTTAGCGAATCCACCAGTATGTCGGCCGTACCGTCATCGAAGCCGAGGGTATCCTGACTCATAAGCACGCTCAGGACGGAACCGAACTCGAATTGGTTCTGATAGCGAATAAATACGATTATCTCTTCTATTTCTCCAGGTACCGCTTCAACCGAATCTCCCTCGTTTACCAGCTGTGGCTCACTGGTAATCCAGGCATCTGAGCTGATATCGAATTCCAACGGCGCCCGGATCGTCATTTTCCCGGAGATAGTCTGGTCGGAAGTCACCGTACCGTAGGTATCCGTACCTCCGGCACGGGCAACTCCGTATGCCAGGAATCGGTTCGGCCGGATATTGATCAGATCGGAGCCCTGTGGGATGATAACCCGTGAGCTGTCCAGAATATTCCAGTTTGCCACCGAGGATCTAGCGCGGTTCCCAGCGGAGTTGCTAGCCTCCAAAGTAAGGTCTAGAAATACGGGGATGGTTATTTCCGAATCAAAATCGATGGTTATTTCCACATGGGTAAAATTGAAACCGCTCATCTCTTCAGGTAGGGTCGAGATGGTCTGTTCCACCGTGTCGATCACAACCTCAACCGTATCGATGAAACCGGTCACCGATGTAAATCGGAGGGTGTCGATCAGAACATCGATAGTAACTGAATCTTCAAGGGAAAGAGACAGCAACTCATCACTGGGAATACTCATGGTGGATGTATAATGGATCCTCTGGTCGTCGAGCGGCAGACTCAGGATATAGCCGGAAAGATCAATGTTCTCCACCACCGGCTTCGGGGATGAGCTGAGACGGAACGAATCAATCAGGCTGGACCCACCGCGGGTCAATTCGGCGATCTCAAAGATTATATCTGCTTCCAGTCCGATGAAATTTTGAATGGTCAATTGTATCACACCGGAATCTATCAAGGCCGTCTCAACCTTAGTTTTCTGGTCCAGCTCAATCACGTCCTTTTCGACATTATCTTCCTGGCTGACATAGCCGACCAGCGACTCGAAGATCAATTCAGAAAAATTTGCCACAACCTCGATGGAATCGAGCAGATCGTAGGTATAGTTGCCAATTCTGGTGACGGTTACAGTGTTGTATGTCAGGCGCTGGTCAGCCAGGCTTACAGGAACAACATTATAACCGGATAAGCTGATTGGATGACTGTTATACCCAGGTTCCACCAATAACACCGTATCCAGAAACATCCCTGAACGGACCAGTTCCGGTACGATAAGCTGGAGATCCGCCACTCCGCCGATCCGATTGTTGATGTCCAGAGTCAGGTACCCTTCTGAGATCAACGCCGTCAGGATCCTTGAATCAGATTTAATATCAATCATTCCGCTGTCGGTGGTTGTCTGTGGCTCGATCTGGCCTGTGATTTGGCTGAATGAAATATTGGTGATGGCCAGCTCCAGCTGCACGCTATCAGATTGATCCAAAATCACGTACTCAGGATCAGTATCGTCGGTGAAGATAATTGTGTTGTAATCCAATTGCTGTTCGTCGAGATCCATAGTCATGCTCCAGCCGGTTAAGTCGGAACTGGTAACGGTACCCGTCAGTAAGTTGATATCCTGCTGAAACACCACGTCCCTGGTTTCGTAAAACAGGCTGGGGATTGTTATTCGCGCAATCCCAGTCAGGGGCAAGTTATTGGTAAGGGCAATATTCAGATCCCCGCTTTGCAGGATTGCTTCTTCCACCAACGTCTCGGAGGGTACCATCTCGATTACGCCGGTATCGGTTATAGTCTGTTCGGGGATAATAGCGTTGGCTCGAACAACCTGAAGGTCTCGGACCTCAAGGCGGATCCTGAAAAAAGAGGAGTCCAGATCATCATTTGTCACCGAAATGGTGTCACCCCCGGAGCCGTTCGAGGTCCCCGATACTTCTACCAGCAATTCCCCTGGAAGAGTGATGTTATCTAGCTCCTGGGACTTGGTGGAAGAGCTGTCAACCGGTATTTCCGTATCCCAAGTGAGAAAGAAGAGTGAATTCCCAGAGATGGTCTTCACATCCACAATAATGGGGGCACCAAGAGGGATAAACAGATCATTTATGATCGTTAGATCCATGAACCCGGAACTAACTACCGCAGAATCCAAAGAGTTAAATGCCACGGTCTTCTGTTGTGGGACCAGGCTGGTGGCGTCAACCACAACATTGGCACTGTCTCCGGTGGCAGCGATAGCACTCGCAATAGCTGCTACCAGCGAAGGGGGCATTATTTCTGTGAAGAAGAAAGGATCAGTATTTTGCGGTTCCACGTTATCAAGTGTTATCAAGCCGACTCGGATGTTGATGGATTTGCTAATATCATCCAATCCCACCGTATCATAGTCGACGTTAAATGTGGTGGTAGAGCTATCAACAGTCACTTCACCGGCATACTGAACAAAACTCTTCTCAATCGGATCGGTCTTCAACCTGTTACCGACTTCCACCGGCTTAATTTCCACTGTCTTATTAAAAACAAAGATTGAATCACCATTCTCGCCGGTAGGATATTCACTTATCAACGAGTCCTGTATAATTGAATTCAGGTTGATTTCGGTCTGAATAAGCGGAATTTCCAGGGTAGTTGTCCAAACGGGAAGCCGATCATTGTCCCGCGGTTCAAGACTACAAGCTGATGCAGCGAAAGCCAGGACCGACAGCCAATGGCTCTTCATACCAGGTCAGTCTTCAATAGAGAGAAACTCGCAGTACTTCCGGAATTTCGGTTTGGGAAGGATCATGGTCGGTCCTTTCTAATAGGGTAATACTGACCAGGTCTTGATCGCCGCCCCATATCGGGGTTCAGGAATAACTCCGCCGGGACTCTATGGGATTAGGCACGTTCAGCTCTGAAATGTTACTGCCTGGCAAAGGCTCACTAAGGAGTAAACCGTAGGTCTTCAAAGTATATTGGACATTTAGGGTTAAAAACTAAGAGATACATTCTGCGTTTCCAAGGTTTAATTCAGGCCTCATCTGAGACATTTCCCTGATACTTTTAAACTGGTCTAGGTCACCGTTGATAAAATTGTACTCCGCTAGAGGGCGGTGGCGGGGAGAGGGATCAAACTGAGTGAATAGGGTGAGGTGAAAATCGCTTCCGGTTTTTAAGAAAAGCAAAAGGCTCGCCTCCCCGTCGGTAAGGATGAACCTTTTGATAGCTTTTGGCTATCCTTTTGCGATCCTTTAGAGGGCCTTTTGAGACCTTATCGATAGCTTATGATGGGCCTATAAGTAGGCCCTACCGCGAACCCGAACCGGTCAGGCACTTACCGGTTTGGTACCGGCGGCGGGGCTAGAAAACCAGGCTGAAAGTAACCTGCTGCAGGTATTTCAAGCGGCCAAAATTGGTGTAGGCGTAATCGGCGGCCAGGCGCATGTTGGTCAGCGGCAGGCTCAGGCCACCGCCAAAAGTGATGCCGCTATCGCGCTCTTTGGGAGGCTCCACCGTGTTATATCCGCGCAACCCGGCCCGCAGACTGAACATATCCCTGAGCACCACCTCAGCCCCGCCATTGAAGTACTCCAGGTTGTCATTGGGATGGACCATATCCACGGCGGTAATAACCCGTATATTTTGGGTATGCAGCAGATCGGTTGAGATCGATGTTTTCACGTTAAGGGGCAACTCCCATTTCTCCATCTCCAGTTCCGCCCGGATCGTTTCAATATTCCCATCAATAAACGGGTGGGCGTCGGCAAAAATGAGATTAGCCCGACCCACCAGTTTCATGGGTGTGCCAAAGTTGCTCATAGTAATACCGATGCGCAGGTTTCTCCAGCGGCTTTTGTAAAGGGTGCCGATGTCAATGGCTACGGCGCTGGCGGTCATGGTCCAGATTCTCGACTGGATATATTTCCCCACGATGCCAAACGAAAAACTTTCGCTGATCTGGCGTGAATAGGAAGCCCCGATCGCCATATCCGCCGCATCGAAGCGTTCACCGGTGCCATCGGGCTGCGCCACTGTTCTCACCTTGTCTTCGGGGACGTTCACACTGGTGGCAAAAACACCCACTGTGCCGGAGTAGCCTATAGGCGCCACGGCAGCGAAAAAGTTATAGTCTATGTCAGCCAGCCAATTGATGTGACTAACGAACACCCCCACATTCTGCAGGCTGGCCGCGCCCGCGGGATTCCAATACACGGCGGACACGTCGGAAGCCACAGCGCTGAAGGCTTCCCCCATAGCGGCTGCCCGTGCTCCCGGGCCAATTTTCAGAAACTGGGCGACAGTTGTTCCTCTGTTCTTCGTTATCTCTTCGGCGGATAAGCCCTGTGGGAGGAGGACTAAGCCCAATGCCCATACTATCATGGTCCTGATCGTACTCATTTTATAATCGCCAGCCTCCCGATTTTTTCGTTCCCGGCTTTACTTTCCACATGATAGATATAGATACCGGGCGCAATGTCGTGCCCCTCGGAATTGAGCAGGTTCCACTTTTCGGTGCCGTCAAAAATAGTGCCCGCGTGGTTCAGGGTGCGGACGTGTTCCCCGGCCATCGTATAAATCCGGATAGTACAAGCTTGAGGAAGATAGATAAAATCTACCCGCCGCTCGCCGCGGCCATAAGTGAACACCTGTTCCGGCGGAGTCTCAAAACCCGAAGTGGCTATATAGGGATTAGGTACCACAGCTATCTTGTCCAGTGGATTGCCCACATCCTCTGTGACAGTAGTCGGCTTATCAACGGTAATCTGAAAGTGATCCGGCAAACCGTATGAGCCAAATGGCTTTGAAACCCAGATATTGAATCTGGTGCCTTCAGCTGGTTGAGCAAAAGCAACCGTCGAGTCCGTTTTAACGGTGAAACTCCAGGTACCTTTGGCGGCTGGGATATAGTCGATAGCTCTAATCTCATCGCCATGCGATAATTCCCCATTGCCGTCGTTATCAAAGAGCAGGATATCCATTTGCTGCTGCTCAGTAACATTCCAGATCTGGAACCTGACTTCTTGAGGCCCGATGATCACGGAAGTATCAGCGTAGTCGTCAAAGAAGCGGAATTCAATATCCCGGGGGAAAATTATGCCCCCCAGGGCTTTGCCCGCTTTTAGATCAAATGACACGAAGTCTGTGCTCCAGCCTGAGGAATCAATTTCTGCCACAACAGGGTCAAAGAACTCGGTTTTGAAAAGGTCAAACTGCAACTGGCTATCGGCAAATTTCCCAATGGCATTCAGCGTAGTGCTTTCAATCGTAGTTGTGTCACTAACTCCATCATTGACATAGATTCGATCCACTTCCACGATTTTGTTGGCGCCGCCGCCATCCCTGATACGGATATCGTATATCGCGTCGCCCACCAAAAGGGGATCCATCAGATCGACAATTATTGAACCGGTGGTATAGCCTTGATAATGGTCGATATTGACATTGGCATGCTGGAAAGCTCCCACCGGGGCATTGGGCATAACTTCCTGGACATTCACCTCGCCAAAACTGAGGGACGTTTCCAGTGGCGGCAGATTACCCTCTTCGCTGTCATCACCATGATCGAAGGCGGACAGGGCGTAGTAATAGGTCAGGCCGTTGAACAGATTGGTGTCTACATAGGAATGCACCAGGCCGGTATTATCCCCCATATCCATATGATACCCTTCGGCGCTGGGCAATTTGTGGGGACCACTATAATCATCATCCAGATCAAAAATGGCAATCGGCTTATAAGCAACGCCAATACCCTGGTTATCGGTCATGACCCGGCCCCACTGGCCCTTTATCGTGCTGCGGTATAGCTTGTAGCCTTCAAAATCGAGCCCATTCACCGGATCAACCGACTGCTCGGCAATTTCATCCCAATACAGGGTTACCTTTTTGTCTCCGGATACCGCAGTAAGTGTCGGTTTATCTGGCGGTTTGGAGAACTGGAAACCCAGTTTATAGACCCAGTCGGCCACCTGGGCGTTGGCAAACAGATCGGCTTTGCCCTGGCCCATAAGTATAGCCATGGAGAAATTCTGTGATTCTCCGGGATCGAGGGGGAAGTAGCCGGTACCGAAGATGAACACATTATCGGCTTCCTGTTCGATAGTGTCGGCGCTGGCGAAGGCACCCGGTGTCATGCGGAGCCACATGACTTCATCCTGGTTGGCTTCCTCGACCCCGTAAATAGGCGCCCAGAAGCTGGTCAGACCGATCATGTCGCTCTCATCGATGTCGGTAGCATCAAAATCGGGCTCACCGGGATCGGGCACACCATTGCCATTTAAGTCATCACTCTTGCCATCCAGGTCGCCCCAGTCGTCAATCCGTCCGTCTCCGTCGTCATCGATTCCGTTCCATTGCAAGGGGTCATAATAGATGCTGCCTTCGGGTGTGTCGGCTTTGGCTGCTTCATCAGTAGCCTGCCAGTCGCCATCGTCATCGAGCCCATTTTCCCGCGACTCATCGATAAAACCGTCGCCATCGTTATCGATATTGTCATCGGCAATGCCGGGACTCTCCAGGAACTTGTAGCCCAGCCAGCCCAGATCGCTCCAGGGTAAACCGAAATCATTGCCGGAGCCTGGTGCATCCCAATTATAGACCATATTTCTGACAGCAGACTTGATGCCGGTGGGTAAGCCGTTGGCATCCAGGTCACCGTCACCGTTGTTATCGATGAAGCCGGAATAGTCATCGGCGAAATCACCGGCACCGCCGATATGGGGATCACCTACCATGCCTACCACGACCTTTTCCAGCCGTTTCTCGCTGATGTTGGTAATCTTATACTGGAAGAAAATGATATCCTCGGCCGCGCCTGCTGCGTACTGGTAGCCCCGGGCTTCCACTTCGATGCCCAAGCCGCGGATGGTAGAATCGGAGGGTACGGGATAATATTTGAACTCCGCGTTATGGCGGTCGTCCATGACGTAGTAGCTTTCCAGGTCGGCGGTGATGACACCCTCTCCAAACTGGCCCGGCCACTGGAGGTCGCCTACCGAGTCAATCGGGAATTTGGAGCCCCACGACTCAGGACGATTGGACATGGCGATATTATCCTGTCCGGTAGCGGCATAACCGGGCAGCGGCTCCCAGCCCCACCAGTTCGCACCACCCGTAGCATTATAATCACCGCCATCCAGCATGCCGTCTGAAAACATGTGGATCGTATCGCCCCGGGCATCAACCACTTCCGCCCCGACAATGGTGCCGAACTCATAGGCGTATCCGTGGCTTGAGAAGGCCGGCCACTCCATGGATGGTTCCGTATTGGGGCGGCCGATAGAACCGTAATTATAAAACAGGGTGCGTACCTTGTTACCGTCGTGCAGGGCACCCTTGCGATCTTCGCTAGCCAGGGCCTTTCGAAAACCGCGCCCCTCCAGCCGGGACATATAAGCCTCAAATTCAGCCTTGGTCCAGTATTTCATGGGACCCTCCGGACGGATGCTTCTGCGCTTCGCCGGGCCGTCAGCCGCCAGCATTAAGGAGCATAACAGGGTCAGTAGGGTTAAGCTGAATAGGGCTCTGAAAATTGACTTGTGATCATTCCGATGCTTTATCATTAGCCTTACAATTCCGACTGGTGTTTAGAATGAAACCGATATCCCGATGTTCAACTCACGGGGTTTGGAGTAATAGTTGGCTCGATTGATGTACTCGGGCGTGGAGTCGTCACCGTAGCGGCCAAGGGAATACCTGGCACTACCCGAGTTGTCATGGACATAATTCTCGTTACGAATATCAAACACGTTATACAGCTTCGCAAACAGCGTCAACTGCAGCTGGTTGGAACCCGCAGAAACCATAAAGTGCTTGAAGGCCGTCATATCGAAGTGGATCTGTCTGGGCTTGCGTCCGGAATATTCCTCGGCGACGCGAATAAGTGCGTTAGCGTCGGTGGGAGTGTAAGGATAGCCACTCTCGAAGCGACCGATGCTGCTGATGCTCCAGCTACCCGGCAGGGCCAGGTTTAGATTGAAGCGGAAGGCATGGCTTTGATCCCAGCTGAGGTATACTATTTTCTTTTGTGGTTCGATCGCCAACCGATAATCACGGCGTGTGCGGGTAGGATCGGATTCATTGCCCTTGGCAACCATGTATGTATAGTCCAGTGATCCCGATAGCAGATTGGAGAGCCGCTTCTCGAATGAAAAGGAAAAGCCCCTGGTGCTGCCCCAATCACGGTTAATGAACAGGGCGTAGGAATTACCACCCGGCAGAATATAAATCCGCTGTCCCAGCAGATTGCGGATGTCGCGGTAGAACAGCTTCACAAAGACCGCGGCATCATAGCCGACTTCGTGTTCAAATCCCACTTCATAGCTGATCGTTTTTTGCGGCTCCAGATCGGCATTTCCGATATCACTCTTGATGACACCGGCAAGAACCTCAAAATCCGCGTTATGATAGACCCGCTGGTAGGGCGCCATCTGGAAAAAATGGCCGTAGGAGAAAAACAGCTTGCCGCGGTCAGAGACCGGATAGCCGATGGAGAACCGGGGGCTGAATTGCTGCTTGGCCTTCACGGCGATAGTCGAGTCGGGATTAGGATTGGTCCAATCGGCGGCGATGCTCCCCTTTGTATCGAAATAGTCCCAGCGGACGCCGATATCCAGAACCATGTCCTGTAACTCGATCTTGTCCTTGATAAAGAATGAGAATTCGCTGGGCTTGGGATGAGATTCAATATCAAACCCTCCGCCGGCCCTGATAATATT
>CBDVAP010000059.1:0-15767 GCA_965372015.1 uncultured bacterium
CATTTCTGGAAGATCAGTTACGGGCAGGTTTACCCCCTACTGAAGCAGCTGGCGGACGAAGGCCTGGCCACCATGAGCCGGGAGACTCAGGCCAAAAGGCCGACGCGCAATGTCTATTCCATCACCGATCAGGGGATGAAAGAGCTGCGACTGTGGCTTGCTAGTCCCTTGGAAATCAGCCATATAGATGAGGGCCGGGAAGTGCTCCTGAGATTATTTTTTGGCGGATTCGCCCCCCTGGAAGTCAATATCAGCCACGTGGAGCAGTTGCGGCAATGGGTGGGGCGGGGACAAAGCATTTATGCCGAAATCGAGCAACGCTTATCGCGGGACAAAGCGGGCAACCGACACTTACCATACTGGCTGATGACGTTACGGATGGGCCAGTTCAACGGTGAGGCTATGTCCAAATGGTGCAAAGAGACACTGGCTACCCTGGTTGATCTGCAAAAGCGATCCGGCGAGGACCAATAGTGCCGGGAACAAAAATGTGCGGGGGCATATTCCCCTTTGCTGGCGAACTATTTCTTGGTACAAGGGCAACCATTTTCAATTCCATCCCGTCTCACAAGGTAATGTTAAACTATCTGAATTAATTGGGATCTCTATGAAAACAATAATATACATTCTTATTGGCACGACCCTGATCCTGTCGGCGGCGACTGCTCAAAGCACAGGAATATTGTCGGGGCGGATTATAAACCGCGATACACAGCAGCCCCTAAGGGGGTCCAGTGTGATGCTCACAGGCACCAGCCTGGGCGCCGCAGCTGACCAAGACGGTCAATTCAGGATCGTTGGCATCCCCGTGGGGAGCTATACTATTCAGGCTCGCATGATGGGTTATAAGACCCAATCGAGGGCCAATATCCATGTCGTCCCATTACGGGAGACGGTGATCAATGTGGCCCTGGAACCGACAGTACTGACGGGGGAGGGGGTCACGATAACGGCCGGTTATTTTGAGCGGGCGCCAGGGGCTACCGTCAGTGCAATGTCAGTGAATTACGAAGAGATTCGCTCCGACCCGGTGGGGGCCTACGACGTAATGCGCATGATGCAGGCCCTGCCGGCGGTGGCCGGTTCAGCTGATCAGACCAACGAGATCATCGTCCGGGGCGGTGGTCCCCGGGAGAACCTGTTCGTTATGGACAACCTGGATATTCCTTATCCCAATCATTTCCCCAACCAGAGTGAGGGCGGCGGCCCGATTGTGATGGTGAACAGCGAATTCGTTGAGCGGATCGACTTTTACGCCGGCGCCTTCCCGGCCAAGTACGGAGACAGATTATCGTCTGTGATGGATGTTTCCCTGCGGGAAGGGAGCCGTAACCGGAGGCTGGCGGAATTCAGCTTCAACATGGCGGGCATAGGCCTGCTGCTGGAGGGGCCATTTACCAAACAGGGATCATATCTGGCATCTTATAACCGGTCATTTTTGGACTTCGTGATTGAGAGCACCGGTTTGACCGCGATCCCCAAATATTCAGCCACCCAGGCGAAGTTTGTCTATGACATAGATAGGCGCCAGAAGCTGACGGTCAACTTCCTGAGTGGTACCGATGCCATTAATATCGACGGGTCGCAGGATTATCAGGCGGGCACTCCTGAAATCATAGAGTTTGCATCCAACCAGACGTTGATAGGCGCCACCTATAAGAATCTCCTGTCGGAACGCGGTTATACCATCTGGTCCCTGAGCCATGCCAGGACCAACTTTGATCTGGAGTTATATCACGAATCGGGCAGTGGTGAACACGTAACGAACTATAACAAGGACAATATCGAGTCTGAGACCACATTGAAGGGCGATTGGTTCTATCATCCCACCAGGAAATTGGAATTGAGCACCGGGATTAACTTCAAAAGCATTAAACTGGATTACCAGGACCAATCCAGCGGTAATCCGGTGATTCTCTACGCCTATGGCCTGGACTCGCTATCGGCAACCGGCCCGGTGTCGCGAAGCGTTTTCTACAGCGAATACTTTAATAACCCGGCGACGGTGGTATTGCCTTTCGATACCTTGCAGGCCGCTGAACCCTGGAGCCGCCAGAACCCGTTGAGATTCCTCAAAACGGGCCTGTATGGCCAGGTGCAATGGCGGCCAGGCCTGCGGCTCTCCCTGACCCTGGGGGGACGGCTGGAGTATGTGGGCGCCATCGAGGCGGCGAACATATCCCCTCGGGCGGCACTGAGGTATGAGTTTACCGATCGGCTGGCATTCAACGCCAGCGCCGGGCGCTACTACCAATCGCCTTACTACGATCAAATGATCGGTGAAGATGACGTGGTGCCCGATCTGGGTAATTTTTACGCCGATCAGGGGGTGTTGGGACTGGAATATCTGGCCCGGGCCGATATCCGCGGTACGCTGGAAGTGTATTATAAGTCCTATGATGATATGATTATCACCCAGGCCCAGACCACTCTGGATACCGCTGACAGTTTCGACGGTTGGGTAAACGCCGGAGCGGGACGCTCCTATGGAGCGGAAATATTCCTCCAGAAGAAATTCACAAACCAGTGGTACGGGACCTTCAGCTATTCCAAATCGGTGGCCGAAGGGGTAGACCCACGTTACCATGACGAGACCCGCTATTACCCCTGGATATATGATTATGGCGATATACTAACCTTGATCGGCGGCTATAAGATCAGGTACATGGATTACGACTGGTATCAGCGCTACAAAAATACAATCTGGGCTAAGGCATTATCGTGGATCCCCATAATGCCCAGTGATGAATATGAGATCAGTTTTCGGGCTCGTTACATGGGCGGCAGGCCGTACACACCGAAGGTATATGATCACAACGTCCGCCAGTGGTATACCAATCAGGCCCAGGATAAAAACACGGAGCGCTTCGATTACTATCTGCGCTTCGATGTTATGGTCCTCCAGCGCTTTTACTTCAAGAAGATGAACCTAGTGGCCTTCTGGGATATCATGAATGTGTTCGACCGCAATAATCCCTGGGACTATTTCTACCGGGACGACGGCACCAAGGAACAGGTGTGGCAGTATAAGACTTTCCCGGTGGGGGGGCTGACGCTGGAGTTCTAGTCCGCCGGAGCGCACAGCGGCGACGGCACAACGGTACCTTGGGACAGTATTAGGGGATGCTGTTGGGATCACCGGAAAATAATGACGTTTCTACCTGTCTAAATTGGACCAGAAGGGTACCGTCGCATAATTGCATTATCTCCGGCAGCCCGGTTCTGTCGACCTGATTCACAATTATCCACGAGGTCAAGAGCCCGACTTTCTGGCGGTTTCCCGGCAGCATCGTGCGCTAACACCGTAGTCCTTGTACATAATTACCCCATATTTACCTTGTATTCACCACGATAATTAATTATATTTGCAGTAACACTGTGATCACAAAATCAAAAAGAAAACCAAAAAATCAAAAAATCACAAGTGTAAGCTAGGAGGACGCGATGAACGGACAACGTAAAATCATTAGCCTGGTATACAGGCTAACACGATGGAGTTGTAATGCTAGAACGAGTTGCGAAAACGAACCAAGGCCACCAGGCTGATATTACTAGCGGTGAAGATCTCGGCTTGACCTTGCAGGAGCAAGGAGTAGGTGTTTTAATTGAGACTGAATATATAGGAATAGTGGAAGCACCCGTCGATATCGTCACCGTCAGGTCTAATCGCGATGATCAATTTGATCAAGAACTTAAGCACCATTCGGGAGAGCCTTGATGGATGCATATATACAAAAAAATAGATGGATGGAAAATGGAATATAAAAGGATCACAGCGGATTTCGATCCTGATGCTTATGCAGCCTTAACCGAGGTGGCAGAGATGCTACATTCTACTAAAGCGGAAGCTCTGCGCCGTGCGTTGGGGCTGATCCGATTTGCTCTCCGAGAGAAAAAAGACGGTATGCGGCTAATGGTAGAAAACAAGTCAGGTAGTGAACGTAAAGAAATTGTCACGCTCTAAATAGAATTCAAATCACATATCTAGCGGACGATCGAGGAGAACCCTGTTGGTGCTGCGGTCAAAACTCCAAGGTATGGCAGGGTTCGATCCATCGTATAGGTAGAGGGGCCGATTCTAGTGGGGAACGGTAAAAAGACGGAACCAGAAAATGAGTTTATCATTGGCGGACCATCCGATCCTGGGGTGGGTGACCCGGCCAAAAGACGGGATTGGATCAGGTTCTCAATTGTCATTGCGATTCTTTTTTTAGTCCTCGTTATTATAGTAGTGCCACTTTGGTTCTCGCCCGATAGCAACGAACATTGGGAGATCATGAAAATGGGGCTGTCAGGACTTATGGGAGTTCTAGGCTCAGCAGTAACTTTCTATTTTGGCCATTTCGGGCGGGAATAAGTTTGATACCGGTACCTCCCAGGTGCCGTATCTAGAGTTTACACGTATACCGGGGCTTTGAAATAAAGCCTCAGTCTATCATCCTATCCATCGTCGGTCCCACCGCCGTGGGCAAGACGGCCTATGCAATTAAGCAGGCGGAGCAGGTCGGCGGCGAGATCATCTCGGTGGACTCCCGCCAGGTATACCGGGGCTTTATCATCGGTACCGGCCAGCCTAGCGCCCAGGAGCAGGCCCGGGTCCCGCACCACCTGATAAATATCCTTGACCCCACCGATAAAATCACCGCCGGGCGCTATGTGCGGCTGGTGTACGGGGCGTTGGCAGATATCATCGCACGGGGCAAAACACCGATTTTATGTGGCGGCAGCGGCCTGTACATCCGCGCCTTGCGGCTTGGGCTGGCGCCCTCGGGCGAGTCCGACCCGCAGCTGCGCGCACAGGTGATGCAGCGCATCCAGGCCGAGGGGCCGGAAAAACTGCTGGCGGAACTGGCCGAGGTGGACCCCGTGTACGCCGCCACCTTGCACCCCAATAATATTCCTCGCCTGGCCCGGGCGCTGGAAATCTGGGAGGCCACCGGTGAGCCGCCCTCGAAGGCGCGGCAGTGGCAGGGGGAGCCTGGCGAGACGGCCAAACCGCGGGAGATCGCCGGGGTGGGGCCGGTGACCTTCGACCTGGTGGGTCTTCAGCGGCCACGGGATGAGCTGTATGCGCGCATTGACCGGCGGGTAATGGCGATGATGGAACAAGGGTGGTTGGAGGAGGTGGAAGGTCTGATAGCCTCAGGCCTATCGACCGAAGCGCACCCCATGCAGGGGATCGGCTACCGCGAGCTGGGGCAGGTGGTGCAGGGAACCTTGACTGTCGACGAGGCGATACCGATCATTCAGCAGCGCACCCGGCGGTTCGCCCGGCGGCAGCTGACCTGGCTGCGGAAGGAGCCGGTGGAGTGGATTGATAAGGGGGAAAAAGGGGGCGAATGAGCTTCGTTGTTTGCACACCTACTACGTTCCCTTTCCTACTGGGGGCTCATCTGAGCTGCACGGGACCGGCCATTCCCAAAATGATCAGCGAACGACTGTGAATACGCCTGTCGAGAACTTTGTTGATTGCATCTTAAAAGGATGTTGGCTTTAGCGAACCAACATGAACTACTGCATTGTAAGAAGTGACACCAGCACTTTTTGCTGCCTTCTGGACTGTGAGTTTTGTAAGAGCGATCACTATCATCTCGTCCGCATCAGCTTTGAATTTTTTTATCCATGTAGTAGTTACCTTTGGGAGTTTTATCCAATTCTTATCTTTTAAAATTTCATAGAATCTGTCCCGTTTTTCATCTTCGGTTTTCTTTTCAAGGTCTAGTGTCAACATTGCATACATAATTATTACCTCCTTGTTAGTGAAAACATTGGGCCATTAATTAGCACCCTTTACCGCGAAAATTGAGCAGTGTGCCAGACGGCGCGTGCGTCTACTCCGACTGCCGACGCCTCTCAAACATCTGCCACATGCAGGATAAACCTCCCCACATCTTAGCCCCCTCGGTTGCCATGAATAAATTCCGAACCCAGGGCAGTTGCAGATACAAGGGCATCGTGAATAGCAGGGATTACCGATTCTGTGGGGAGTGCGAGATCATCCGAGAAAATAAGCACCTCGCGGCCCTTATAATTGCGAGAGGCGCTATACTGGAGCGGGTACAGAAATCTGCGACGCTCATTGTAGAGGGTTACCACATTAGGATGCCCGTCATACGAAACCACCCATGGAAGGGCTAGATTATTTTGAATGATGTCGGCGATTCGAGCGTGATCAGATGGCTCATACCAATTGAGGTAAAGGCCTTTTGCTTGCTCGTAGTATGGAGGATCGCAATAGATCAGAGAATTGGATGGCATCGAAATCGGGGCGTGTCGTAGCAAAAAATCCTCAGCATCCATGTTGGTAACCGAGACCTGATCAGCTTTCGTAGCGATAACCTCGACGCGACGTATCAACTCGTTCCTTGGGAACCGCGCGTCGATCCCCCAACGTCCCTTTTGCTCCAAGCCGCCTATCACGCCACCAGTCAGAACTCCCGACCTATTGCAGCGGTTAAGGTAGAACGTACTGAAGCCGAGCTCGAATAAATCGTGCTCGGTAGGATTGCGAACGACCTCTCTGTGTGCTTTCCAGTCATCTACACTTAGCGAGGCACTTGCAATCCGCTTACAAAACTCGTCCGGGAATTTGGTCACGGATTGCCAGAAGGCGTATATTTGGAGTGATAAGTCGTTCAGATGAATCTGCGCGACCCGGCCGCTGAGTAGCAAAGCAAGCGCTACGCCTGCCCCACCTGCATAAGGCTCTGCATAGTGTCCGCCAATTAGGCTGTTTGTCTCAATCAACTCCGCGATGAAAGGGGCTAATTGTTGCTTTCCACCGGGATACCTCAATGGTGACCTGAAGTGCGACAACTAGTACACCTGGCTACAAGGTCGCGAAAGTTCTTGTTGCCGATTCTTATTCATTCATAGCCTCGAGCAATATGAACACGCGCCAGAAAAGCTTTGAGACTTCGGACTCTGATACAAGAAAGTTAGGATTATGTACAAGCTGGTTCATCGATGTCACCGAGAGCAAGCCCTCATGATTCCCAAGCTCAGCCATTGCACCGTGAAGTTCTTTCTTTTTTGACCTGTCCGTATTATTCTTTGTTAGATGATTCGTAATCCCCCGCAAAAGCTCGACTAGTGTCTTGTCCTTTCCTCCACTTTTCTTTAAAGTCGGGCCCCCGCTCGCAGCAGTATTTTTGCAATACGCTTTTGCTGATATTTCGAACATGCTGCGCAGGAGAAAGCAAAAAGCAAGCGGATTATTATTCAAATTGAGACTTATTGCTTCATCTCTCAGAAGCACGACCTTCTCTCGCCCTGAGCCGCGTGGTGAGAACTTACGAAGTAACTTTTTAACCGTTTTCGGATCGTCTGGTCTGTCTGCCTTAGGCTTGTTCTTGGTTATTAATACCTTCCGCTTTGTGCCTCTCTTATCCTGGTCTGTCCCGCGACTCTCTTCCTCATCCCCCTTTCCGCCCTCATCCTGGTCTGTCCCTCTGTTCTTGCTGACTTTTCCGGCAGCTGGAGGGATGCCATAGTCTTCTCCAAAGTCTTTTGCAGTGCTACGGATCGTATCGAAACTCAACAGGCCAAGGCCAATATCCTTGAGGAGATCTTCAAGCGCATCTCTGTGATCCAACTTCGGATATGCGTCGGCCATCGCCCGAGCATTTTTAAGTCCGATCCGGGGCGCAATCCGCTGCATTGCCTCCTCGAGTACCGTCAACGGATAGTCGCCTACCCAGCAAGCTGAGTGGCGTGCAGTCAAATTTTTCCCTTTGCTTAGGTATTCTTCTAAAAGATCAAGCGCGTACTCATTTTTTCTCTTCCCGTCCCGATTATGACGTGCGCGCGCAACCGCATTCCACTGATCTTTTCCCGCTTTCTCAGCCTTGCCATGTGCAAGTGTCACTATCCGGTCCACCCTCTCTTTCTCTCTCGGCGGGTAGACAACACATGGGACCTTCGCGTTGGCATCTTGCCAGCTAGCGTCTAATTCATTGATCCGACGTAACAAGTTTTTTGGAATCTCGATTATTGACCTATCAATATGTCCTGAGATAAGTTTTAGTACGGCAATACGGCGGTTGCCCTCTTTGACGGTGAGCTTTCCCTTCCCTTCCAGGATGAGAATACTCTCCGTTGGCAGGTAACCATCATCTAAGAGGCTCCCCATCAGTGCCCAGACATGATATGGCCTTGTGGACACTCATGAAATGATAGCTTCTTCTTCTGAACTCTGTGGTATCGTGCGGAAGTTCGCGAGGTCTAAGGATAACTCTTTAACTTCAACGTACTGCGTTACAGACATCTGTGACCTTTCCGATCAATTGTTGGCACACATATCCACCGTCCGGCGGTCTTTTCTGTGCCCTTTAGTTACCATTAATTAGGAAACTTCCCCAGCAATTGATACTTCATATGGGTCGGTACCCGGACTGGAGGTTAATATGTCTACAGGACTTATACAAGGTGGAATACTGCAACGTAATGATATCACTGGGATCGTGATTACCGACAACTGGCCCCAGCACCAGACTGAACCTAAACGTGAGCCTGTGCAGCCCGACCAATCCATTGGCGTCCGCTGGTAGTCCTTGTAAATTCTCCCTCGTTTGAGCACCCTCATGAAGCTAATAACCAGGCGACATACCAGGCAGGTTTCGGTTAGAGGGCTGCCCATGGGCGGCGGGGCGGCCATAGCTGTGCAGTCCATGACCACCGCCAAAACCGATGACGCGGCGGCCACCTTGCGGGAGGTCAAGCGTTTGGAGGAGGCCGGCTGCCAGATAGTGCGGATCACAGTGCCTAATGACGCCGCGGCTAAAGGCTTTGCCCAGGTGCGCAAACAGACCGAGCTGCCGTTGGTGGCGGATATCCACTTCGACTACCGCATGGCGCTGGCGGCGGTGGACGCGGGGGCCGACAAGATTCGCATTAACCCGGGTAATATCGGCTCCCGTGAGCGGGTGCGGGAGGTGATCGCCAAGGTGCAGGGGGCCGGGCTACCGATCCGCATCGGGGTCAACGCCGGCAGCCTGGAGAAGGAGCTGCTGGAGCAGTACGGCTATCCCACGCCGGAGGCCATGGTGGCCAGCGCAGAAAAACACATCGAGGTCTGCCGGGAACACGGCTTCGAAGATATTGTGGTGTCGCTCAAGGCCAGCGATGTGCCGTTGACGATCGCCGCCAACCGCCTTTTCGCCGAGCGCTACGATTATCCTCTGCACCTGGGGGTCACCGAGGCTGGACCGCCCAAAAGCGGCACCATCAAGTCGGCCATCGGTATCGGCGCCCTGCTGGCCGACGGCATCGGCGACACCATCCGGGTGTCACTCACCGGTGACCCGGTGGAGGAGGTGCGGGTGGGGTTTCAGCTGTTACGGTCGCTGGGGCTGGCCAGCCGGGGTGTGACGCTGGTAGCTTGCCCCACCTGCGGCCGCATCGAAGTGGACCTGTTTAAGTTGGCCGCCGAGGTGGAGCGACGGTTGGAGGGGATCGACAAGACCCTGACGGTGGCCTTGATGGGCTGCGCGGTGAACGGCCCCGGTGAGGCCGCCGACGCCGACCTGGGGATCGCCTTCGGCAAGGGCGGGGGACTACTTTATCGCCACGGCAAGAAGGTGGGGCGGGTGAGCGAGGCCGACGCCCTGGACCGGCTGATGGCGGAAATCGAGGCCTTTAAGGAAATGGAAGCACATGACTCAGAATGACATTGAACGGCCCACCGGTCAGCCAAAGGTTATACGCCTGCTGCACAGGTTCCTGGTGCCCCGGATTATCGCCGCTGAGGTGGCCAGCTGGCGGGAGCTGGGCCTTGGCGGCTACGTGCGTAAGCGGGGTTATCGGTTTTTAGCGGCCATCTTCTTTTTTTACCTGGTGCGGGATACAACGCTGTATATCATAATCCCTTACCTGGTTTTAAAAGGGGTGATCAGCTGTCCCGGTGTGGGTGCGGGCCAATGATCCACAGGCGCCCCTGAAACCGGAGGTCAGTGAGCAGGTATTTATGAGCACCACCTTTCTCTCCCACACCTATTCCGCCGCCGTGTCGGGGGTGGAGGCCTACGTGGTCAAGGTGGAGTGCCACTTAGAAAACATCATTCCACCCTCATTCACAACCGTAGGCCTGCCCGATGGCGCCGTGCGCGAGAGTAAAGAGCGGGTGATGGCGGCCATGAAAAACTCCGGTTTCAAGGTCCCCCAAAAGCGCACCACCATCAACCTGGCCCCGGCGGACATCCGCAAAGAGGGCAGCGCCTTCGACCTGCCCATCGCCGTGGGGATCCTCTCAGCCCTGGGCCATGTGGCCCGCACCAGGCTGGACCGTACCATCCTGGTAGGTGAACTGGGTCTGGACGGGGCCTTGCGCCCGGTCCGAGGGGTGCTGCCGATCGTCATGGCGGCCAAGGAGGCCGGTTACCGGGCCATCCTGGTGCCCGAAGTCAACGGCACCGAGGCGGCCCTGGTGGATGGTATCCTGGTGGGGGCCGTGGCTAGCCTGGTCGAGGTGGTGGCCCTGCTCAATGGCGATCAGCCCTTCAAGGCGGTGACGGTGGACCGCCAGGCCCTATTGAGCCGGGAGCACCGTGCAGAGGTAGACTTCGCCGACGTGAAGGGCCAGGAGCACGCCAAACGGGCGGTGGAGGTGGCGGCCGCCGGGGGACACAACGCCATTATGGTCGGTCCCCCGGGCAGCGGCAAGACCATGCTGGCCCAGCGCCTGCCCACCATATTGCCCGCCCTCGGTCTGGAGGAAGCGCTGGAGGCCACGAAAATTCACTCGGTGGCGGGGCAACTGCCCCGGGGCGCGGGAATCATCGGCCAACGGCCCTTCCGCTCCCCGCACCACACCATCTCCGACGCGGGGCTGATCGGCGGGGGGACGGTGCCCAAGCCGGGGGAGGTGAGCCTGGCCCACCACGGTGTGCTGTTCCTGGACGAACTGCCCGAGTTTCGCAAGAACGTGTTGGAGGTGCTACGCCAGCCGCTGGAATTGGGAGAGGTGACCATTGCCCGGGCCAAGATATCGGTAACCTACCCGGCCAACATCATGCTGATGGCGGCTATGAATCCCTGCCCCTGCGGTTTCGCCACCGACCCGCGCAACGAGTGCACCTGCACACCGCTGGCCATCCAGCGCTACATGAGCCGTATCTCCGGCCCGTTGTTGGACCGCATCGACCTGCACGTGGAGGTGCCGGCGGTGAAGATCGAGGAACTGGCGGGCAAGAAAGCGGGGGAAGGCTCGGAGGCCATCCGGGAGCGGGTGGAGGCGGCCCGGGAGCGCCAGCGCGAGCGCTACAAAGGCGAGCCGCACATTTTCGCCAACGCCCACCTGGGCAGCAAGGAACTGCACACCTATTGCCCCCTGCCGCCCGACGGGGAGGAGCTGCTCACGGGGGCCATCAACCGGCTGGGGCTGTCGGCCCGGGCCTACGACCGGATCATCAAGGTGAGCCGCACCATCGCTGACATCGCCGGCGATGATCAAATTGCCACCGCGCACCTGGCGGAGGCGATACAGTATCGGTCGCTGGACAGGCAGTTGTGGCTGGGGTGAAAGAGTTTCGGGTTACTGGTTTCTAGTTTCGAGTTCAGAGTCTAGAGTACTTTTCGTGGGTGATAGAAGGCTTCGGCTAGAAGAGGAAGTCTCCAAAAGCGAGGAGAAGGTCTAGGCGAAGATTAATCGGTGGCCCTTGACTATCCGGCTTCTTCTAGGCACCGGACCCTTGACGGTTATGAGAATGCCGCGTGCTGTGATCAATTTTCCCGCTAGAGGCCTCTCGCCGGGTGTAAGGGGCGCCAGCGTAGCTGGCACCCCGCATCACGCCCTTGTTAGGTTATCGACAATAGGGTGGGCCGGGGGCGATTCGAACGCCCAACCTGGATCCTACACTGGAACACCGGCCCATAAAACTTCACGCTTGCGCGATGACCATTTTCTTGCCCACTCTGAATCCTTTTTACTCCACTTTTCAATTCTTTTCCTCAGTTTCTTGTCGTGTTGCATATTTGCGAGCTCAATAATTCTGGGTAGTTCTTCTGAGTCATAGCGAAGTGCAAGCCCAGCTGCAAGGTCATATATTCTATAGCTAGGTCTTCCTGTAGATGTTGGATGCTTGTGGTTATCGTACCTGATCCCAGCGATCAATAGCCCTATTGCGAGCTTAGAGTTTTTAGACTTCCCATTCAGCTGTTCGAGTGCAACAGCCTCCAACTGTACCAACCCCTTTGAACCATTAAACAATATCAAATATTCGTTTTTTACGATCAGATCAATATTAATCTCCTTAAAGTGTTTAGTATTTGGAGTAGAATCTCCTTGAATGTATGTGGTCTTTCCTCTCGATACGATATGAACTATTTCACCTTTCCCATTGGTTTGCTTGTTTCCCCAAAATCCAGGTTCTAGATCAATCTGTATTGGTTGAAGGCTATTTCGCTTTCTGTACCGAGGAGATTTAAGACGATTCAAACTTCGTGTTAACTCCCTTACTGGTGCTATGGCGACCGCAATGAGTGCGAAAATAAAAACTCTAAGCATTTCTCTGCGACTGAGCCTATCCGTTTTATTCTCTAAGGGGCTGTAAGATGGAACTGTTTGAGCTTTGAACCAAACCCAAATTAGAGTTATAGTGACCACCAAAGATAAAAAACTGAGTGATGGCATAAGGACGAAAGCCACGCCCCCACGTATAAGGATATCACTTACAACCCATGCCAAATAAGTGACATGTGTCTGCAGGAGAACGAGAGTTCCAAGAAATGTGAAGACGTACTTGTCTGCGTACTGTTGATCCGGTCCCCAAGAGAGACATTTTTTCAAATCCTGCTCAGAAACATTGTTGTATTCTCGCTGCGGTAGAGGAGCCAACCACCATGGAGGCATTAGGTACAACGAATTTGATATGTCTAGATTATTATCCTTTTTGAAACGTATTGCTCTTGCGAGATAAACAAGAATCTTGTGTCGTGTTTTTATATAAAAGAGAATAAATAAAACCATTGTCCAGTTCCAAACGGTGGGCGCATACACAGAATGAACTTCGAATTCCAAGCCTGGCAGAATGAATGTAATGAACTCCGTCTGTTTCTTTTTGGACGCGTATTCAGCTGAGAACTTGTCAGCACTAGCAAATTCTACCCAACCAGTATAGCTGGGAATCAGTCCCAACACCCACACCAAAACTAATGATGCGAGCCATAGGACGCCCACGGTGTTTACACGAGAGACCTGTGATGAAACCAAGTCAAGTTGCTTTGCGTATTCTTCTTTCATGTAACGGTCTTTAATCGACTTAAAGCCCCACATGCCCGCCGGCAATAGAGCGTAGCGGAATGCCCGTAAGAGTGCATTCCATTGTTCCGTGGCCGCCCAAGTGGTTACGCAGGACCAAGGATTCCTTTGTCGTGATCAGTCCAGATCGACTTGAGCTCGTGGCGAACGGTCTCGCCGTCGCATGTGGGGTCAGTCAGGGTGATCTGGAGCTGATTCAGGCGATTACGTGTGAGACGGTTGGTACGCCATTTGCGCTCAAACCTGCCAACCCCCGCGATTGTGCCAGCGAGGGCGCCTGCGGCGGCCAGAATAGTCCCGAGATCAACGGAGTTGACAGAAGGAATTGACCATGTAAGTTGGAGAACGAGGGCCGCGAGGGCACTGAATACAGCACCGCCGAACAGGAACGAGTGGTGAATGAGGCTCCACAGCTTGACCCACAACTTCTCATTTTTGTATTCACTGGCGACCCTCGACTCAAGCTGAGTTCTTTCCTCGGAAGTCATGGACATCACGGTATCCCCATATAGCGCAGCCTTCTAACAATAATTATTCGAACACCTATAACACCCCTAATGCTGGGTCGTTGCCGTATAAGGCGTCTGCGCGAGAAACAGCGCTTCTGTAATAGGGAAGACCGGCGTTGTGTGGAGACACCGCCTTTATAATTGTGTCAGGAGGCACCCCGCCTCCAGTTCCGAAGGTGCCTCATATTGTATGAGAATCGCTGTTCAGCATTTCTGTTCGCATCGTGGAGATGTTTTCAATCAAATGTAAGAATGGCATCCTGCATTGTCAAGAATTTAGATCATATTCTGGAAAATATAACAATACCACTTGGTCTTGTTTCTGTCTTTAAACCCGAAAACAGAATGGTTCGATGGGATTATAGGGGACATAGCCAGGAAACGAATAATTCCTGACACAAACCGAGACGCAGGCATCGGCCGATAGCTGAATGGGTCATGACAGAACGCAACGCCGCGCATCACCTTGCGAAGGAGATACCTTATAGGTTGCTGAATAGGCAGTTGTGAATGTGCCGGAGCCCGAAGTTATTGCACCACACCCACACTTCAGGTTACCAATCGTAAATGTATAGAAAAGAATATGTTGCGCAATTGATATGGCAATCACTATCTTTAGCTATGTGACGTGCATCACATAGTTATGTATGTTGCCAAACCATGAATGGCAATCGAACCGCTAAATGAGGAGTCTTATGATGTTAGTTAAACGACTTATGCTACTGATCGCGTTGCCGTTGTTCGCCATCCCGGTGGCGTTGCTCGCCCAGGATGAGGAGGAGGAAAAGGGCCACGTATGGACCATATCCACCTATAAGGTGAACTTCAACGATATTGAAGGCCTGTTGGAGATGTGGGAGGAAGACCAGGGGATCACCACTGAGAACGAATTTGTGCTCAGCTCCAAGGTCCTGACCCACCTGTGGGGTCCCGACTGGACTATCATGATCATAGCTGAATATGCAAAATTTGAGGATATCGCTGCTGCCACGGCTAAGCGGACCGAGCTCTTTGAAAAGAAATACACTAGTGAAACCAGGCGTAAGGCCCGGACTAAGAAAATAAGGGCTCTTTTCCAGGGCCATACCGACGCCATCGTCCAAGAGAATCCTAAATTGACAAAATAGTTTGAGATCCAAATAGCAGGGTTGCCTCTTTCCTGTGCGATGGGGGCAGCTCGGCCTTGGGCGATAGATACCCGGAACCGTAGCGCTCAACTGGCGGATCCGCCAGCTGGCGGACAGTATCGGTCGTTAGACCGGCAGCTGTTGTTATGGGGCAGCCGGCTCGGCCACGAAATAGCGACGCTTGAAATAGAGCGCCACATTCACCAGTGATATAAGCACCGGCACTTCGACCAACGGTCCGATTACGGCCGCGAAGGCTATCCCCGAATCTATACCGAATACCGCCACCGCCACGGCAATAGCCAGCTCGAAGTTGTTGCTGGCGGCCGTGAAGGACAGCGTGGTGGTTTGGGCATAGCCGGCGCCGGCCCGGCGGCTGATGTAAAATGAAATGAAGAACATGGCCATAAAATAGATCAGCAGGGGCAAGGCGATGCGGGCCACATCCAGCGGGATAGCCACAATAAATTCCCCTTTCAGGGAGAACATCACGACGATGGTGAAAAGCAATGCCACCAGGGTAATGGGGCTGATCCGGGGCACGAAAACCCGCTCGTACCACTCCTCACCTTTCAGGTTTAGCAGCCCGAAGCGAGTGATGATCCCCGCCAGGAAAGGGATGCCCAGGTAGATGAATACGCTTTTGGCGATCTGCCAGATTGTGACCTGTACTGAAAATGTCTGGAGTCCCAACCAGGCAGGGATCACGGTAATGAACAGGTAAGCGTACACTGAATAGAAGAACACCTGGAACAGGGAATTGAGGGCCACTAGTCCGGCGGCGTACTCCCGGTCGCCTCCGGCCAGGTCATTCCACACGATCACCATGGCGATGCAGCGGGCCAATCCGATGAGAATCAGCCCGGCCATGTACTC
>CBDVAP010000060.1:0-15398 GCA_965372015.1 uncultured bacterium
GACTGGCCCCACGCGCCCCGGTTGGCCCTGCCCGATTGCGGCCTGTGCCACGAGGAAGAACAGGCTACCTTCGTTGAAGGGTTCTTCGGTCCCCTGCGGGCAAAGGGTTACACCTCCATCCCCGGCTGCCCCGACTGCCACGGCCGGCATAAAGTCTCCTGGAAGGGTCATCCCCGTGAAGTGTGCGGTGTCTGCCACCAGGATATATTAAGCGACTTGCTGGGCTCCCGGCATTGGAGCGCCGAGTCGGACGGCGAGAAAGTCAACTGCGTCTCCTGCCATGATCCCCACTTCAAGATGGAGAAAGCCCGGTATACTCCCCAGGAGTGGAAGACACGGTTGGTGGAATCATGCCAGGCCTGCCATGAACAAGAGGTAGCCAACTACACCGAGTCGCGCCACTACGCGGAGATTGAAGCCGGTAATCTGAAGGCCCCCACCTGCTCGGACTGTCACGCCAAGCACCGGGTGCTCTCGCCCCGCGATCCGGGCAGTTTGGTCTCGGTGGCCCGCCTGGACCTCACCTGTACCCGCTGTCATGTGGGCTACGAGATCTCCATTCACCGGCCAGAGGTGGGCGACGACCCCAGGTTGGAGACCTGCGTGGCCTGTCACACCGGCCATTCCACCGACATGTCCACCGCTCATTCATCCATCTTTGAAACCGGTGTTGCCAATGTCTGCCTGAATTGCCATGTGGAGGAGCTGGTCGCCAACTCCGCCGAAGCCCACATGGCCATCCACAGCGAGAAGATTGCGGCCGCCCAGGCCGGCGAAACGGTCGATTGCGGCCAGTGCCACCAGTACCATTTCCGCGCCCCTGAGCACCCGGCCTTCACCGGGATTAAGCGGGCCTGTTCCGAGTGCCACCCCCAGCAGCAGGCCGCCTGGGAAATGTCGGTGCACGGAACTAGCTCAGCCAAGGGGCACCCCGAAGCCCCCACCTGTATCACTTGCCACGGTGAGCGGTTCATTTCCAGAACCGAAGAGGCTCTGGCGGGGGAGAGTATCGTGGAGCTGTGCAGCTCCTGCCACAGCAACCGGGAGATCATTCTCAAGTTTCAGCTCAACCCGGAGGTGGTGGAGGGCTATCAGGGAACCTATCACGGCCAGGTTTATCAGCTCGGGTATCAGGGCACCGATTTCGCCACCTGCGCCAGTTGTCACGACAACCACAGCGTATTGCCGGCCTCTGATCCCCGCTCCACCATCAGCCAACAGAATATCGTCAACACCTGCGGCCAGTGCCACCAGGACGTTAACATAAACTTCGTGTCCTACCTCCAGCACTACAGTCCCATGGAGCACAAGGAAAATCCCATCCTGATGTGGATCGACACCTTCATGCGCTGGTTGCTGGGAGGGGTCCTGATCGTATTCGGTGGCCATACAATCCTGTGGCTCATCCGGCTGCTGATCAAGCGGATCGTGGAAGGCAAAAAACCGTTGATGGAGAAGGCCGCACATCGCATCAAGCGTTTCGGCCTGTTCCCGCGGCTACTCCACCTGGGATTGATCTTCTCCTTCCTTACCCTGGCCACGACCGGGCTACCGTTGAAATACAGCCACACCGCCCTGGCCACCTGGTTCGTGAACCATATCCTCAGCCTGCGAGCTGCGGCCCTGCTCCACCGGACTGCCGCTACAGTTCTATTTGGCGTCTTTGTCATTCATGTCATCAGCATACTCTACCGCTGGTTGGTACGGAAAGAGAAGGGCATCTTTTATGGGCCTAGATCGCTGGTGATCCGTCCGAAAGATTTCAAGGATTTCTTCCAACACCTCAGCTATTTCATCGGCGCACGAAAAAATCCTCCCAAGTTTGACCGCTGGACCTATTGGGAAAAGTTCGACTACTACGCCGTATTCTGGGGAATGGTTATTATCGGTCTCAGTGGGGCCACGCTCTGGTTTCCCGAGTTTTTCACCAAGCTTCTCCCCGGGTGGGCCATCAACGCTGCCCATATCATCCATTCCGAGGAGGCTTTACTGGCCACGGCGTTCATCTTCACCGTCCATTTCTTCAACACTCACCTGCGCCCCGGCGCCTTCCCCATGGATGAGGTGATCTTCACCGGCTACGTCACCGAAGAACGCTTCGATGAAGAACGCCCCCTGGAGAAGGAGCGGCTGATCGCCGACCAGAGTCTTGATGAACTGAAAGTTCGGCCGCTGCCCCGCTGGACCAAGTACTTCCTCCTCGTCTTCGCCTTCCTGTTACTGTCAATCGGTTTCCTTCTACTGATATTTATACTGATCGGAACTTTTTTCCAAGGCTGATTAATGAAAAAACTGATCACTATTGTTATACTGGTTCTGCCCCTCTGGGCTCAGGAAGACGCCTGCCTCGACTGTCACGAGGTCTCTAACGAGACTTCTGTCCACGAGGACTTCGATTGCCAATCGTGCCACTTAGGCATGGATCTGGAGGAACACTCGGAAGAGGGACTCATACCTACCATGTCCCTGGCCGATGCCTGCGGTGGTTGCCATGAGGACGAATGGGATCAGCACTCGCAGAGTGTGCACGGGCTGAAGCTCAATTCCACCCACCCCGACGAAGCCACCTGTGTGGACTGCCACGGTAGCCACGATGTCCTGCCTGCCGACGACCGCGGTTCCCTGGTGCATCCCGCCAACTTGGTGACTACCTGTGGCCGCTGCCACTCTAATCCCGAACTGGTGGAACGGCACGATATCGCCGTCCGTGATCCCATCACCCGCTACCGCCTGAGTGTCCACTTCCGGGTATTGGAGGCATCAGGCTACAAGTCCGCCACCTGCAGCGACTGCCACGGCACACACGACATTCAGAACCTGAAACACTCCCGGTCCACCATCAATTACTGGAACGTGGCCGAAACTTGCGGACGATGCCATACCGCCGAGTATGACGAGTTCCGTCGCAGTGATCACTGGCTGGCACTGCAACGCGGGGTCCGGGACGCGCCGGCTTGCATCTCCTGCCACGGCGAGCACGCCATCCTGGATCCTACCGGGCGCTACGATCAGGTGAAAAAGAAGGAGTCAGCCGACCGCACCTGCCTGAAGTGCCACTCCGACCAGGAGTTGGCCCGCAAGTACGACTTGCCCGCTGACGTAGCCTCCACTTACCGGGACAGCTACCACGGCCTGGCGGTACTGCGTGGAGACGAAGAAGCTTCCACCTGCTACGATTGCCATGGGGTACATGCCATCCAGGGAGCTGAGCATGAGACTTCCTCGATCAATCCTGCCAACCTGCAAGACACCTGCGGCCGGTGCCACGATGGCGCCACCGCCGAGTTTGCCCAGGCCTATACCCACAGTTCCCTGCTGATCAGGGAAGTTCCCATCCAGGATATCGTCAAATATATCTACCTGATCATCATCGTGGCCACCATCGGTTTCATGGTGGTGCACAACGCCATCATTATTAGCGGACACATCCGCCGGCGACGGCAGGCTGAGGCCGCGAAGGACGGCGATGCCTTGAGACGATTCTCGCCGGTGGAGGTGTCTCAGCACACTCTGATGCTGGTTTCCTTCTTTACCCTGGTAATCACCGGCTTTGCCTTAAAATTCCCCGAGGCCGGATGGGTCGCAGGGTTAACTGCCATGGGATTCACCGAAACCGCCCGGGGCCTATTGCACCGGATTGCGGCCGTGGTAATGATCATGGTTTCGCTGTGGCACTTAGTCTACATGGTCGCCAGCCGCTGGGGCCGGCACCACCTGCGGCAGATGCTGCCCCACATCAGCGACATCCACGATTTCTCCGGTCATATGCAGGCCCAACTGGCCGGCCGGGAGCCCGAAGTCAAGTTCCCCTTATTCGACTACACCGAAAAAATAGAGTATTGGGCACTGATATGGGGGACGGCGGTGATGATAATCACCGGTCTGGTCCTGTGGTTCCCTACCTTTTTGGGCGCGGCCACACCTGTTTGGCTGATCAAGGTATCCGAGGCAGTCCACTATTGGGAGGCCTGGCTGGCCACCCTGGCAATTTTTGTCTGGCACATCTTCTTCACCGTCTTCCACCCGGACGAATATCCCTTAAGCAACGTTATGTTCTTCTCAGGACGCATGAGCGGCCGGCAGTGGCGCCACCGGCACGGAGGCTTCCTGGAGGAACTCGAGGACGAACTGGGCCGTTACCGCAGCGGCGAACTCTCCTTCAAGAAACTGTCGCCCTTTGCCAGACAGGCTCTAAAAGAACAGAAATCCCGGGATAGCACACAGTAATTTTTTACTGCCACAGGCTCAGGAAACCGTGGCGATTCTGGACCTGATCATCGTAATTTCAGCAGCTGCATTTGTGCACGCTTCGATCGTTTCTTGATCGATCCAGCTTGCTGGACTATAAATATAATTGCTAGTGTTCAGGAGAATCACCATGGATAGCGCTAAGCTCATATTACAAGGTAAGGAATACGAACTACCGATAATCGTCGGTTCCGAAGGAGAGATCGGCATTGATATCACCAAGCTACGGGCCCAATCAGGCGCCATCACGCTGGACCCCGGCTATGGTAACACCGGCTCTTGCCTCAGCAGCATTACTTTCATCAATGGTGAAAAGGGCATTCTACAATACCGTGGCTATCCCATCGAGGAGTTGGCCCGGGGCGCCCGCTTCGTTGAAGTGTGTTACCTGCTGGTATACGGCCACCTGCCCAGTGAAGAGGAACTGACGCAGTTTCGGGACCAGCTGATCCACCACAGTATGATCCACGAGGACATGAAGAAATTATTCGAGGGGTACCCGCCGACAGTGCATCCCATGGCGGTACTGTCCTCCATGATCTCTTCCATGTCGGCCTATTACCCCGATTCCGGCAATGGTGAGGACGTGGACTTGAATATCATCCGTCTGTTGGCCAAGGCAAAAACCATCGCCGCTTTCTCCTACAAGAAGTCCATGGGGCAGCCGTACATCTACCCCCGGAACGACCTGAGCTACCCCGGAGATTTTATCCACATGATGTTTGCGGTGCCGGCCGAGCCATACGAGGTGCCGCCGGTGCTGGAGGACGCCTTGAACCTGCTGCTCATACTGCACGCCGACCACGAGCAGAACTGCAGTACTTCCACCGTGCGCATGGTAGGCAGCAGCCAGGCCAACCTCTTTGCCTCCATGGCCGGGGGGGTTAACGCCCTGTGGGGAGCGCTGCACGGCGGAGCCAACCAGAAGGTCATCCAGATGCTGCAAATGATCTACGATGACAATGAGAATTATAAGAAGTATGTCAATCTAGCCAAGGACAAGTCCTCCGACTTCCGGCTCATGGGCTTCGGGCACCGGGTTTATAAAAACTTCGACCCCCGGGCCCGGATCCTAAAGGAATCTTCCGATAAGGTGTTGGAACAGCTGGGGGTCACCGATCCCCTGCTGGATATCGCCAAAAAACTTGAGCGAATCGCCTTGGAAGACGATTATTTTATCGAAAGAAAACTATACCCCAATGTAGATTTCTACAGCGGCATTATATATCGGGCCATGGGCCTGCCCACGAACATGTTCACCGTCATGTTTGCCTTAGGCCGCCTGCCCGGCTGGATCGCCCAATGGAAAGAGATGAGCGAGGACCCCCACGGCCGGATTTATCGGCCGCGACAGATCTATACCGGTGAGACCAAGCGGGCCTTGAAGCCCATCGATAAGCGCTGACTTCCCCCCTAACTCTTGGGAGATTCCCCACGTCCCGGTCAATTGCGGGGGTAAATCTTTTGTTCCTGAGCATTTGACCGCCAGCAACTAACCAGCATGGATATCGTTCCGCTACAGCCCGCCGATTATCAGGGTATCGTGTTCTTCACCGGCGCAGGTATGTCCGCCGAAAGCGGCATACCCACTTACCGGGGCAAGGGCGGCATCTGGACAAAGTACCGCTGGGAGCAGGTGGCCTGTGAGGAGGCCTTCAGGCGCGATCCCGAGAAGGTGCTCACTTTCCATCGTGAGCGTCGGCTGGAGGTAGCCGCCTGCCGGCCCAACAGTGGCCACCATGTGATTGCCGCCCTGGAGCAGCAGCACCCCGGGGTGAGTGTGGTAACTCAGAACATCGACGGGCTGCACGGGTGGGCCGGTTCGGGCCGGGTCATCGAGCTGCACGGATCCCTCTGGCGGCTGCGCTGCCCGCGTGATGGATGGCGGCTCGAAATAAAGCCCGGTAGCGACTACCCGGACCGTTGCGAATGCGGCGCCTGGCTGCGGCCTGATATCATTTGGTTCGGTGATAATTTGGATAACGATGTAATCACCAGGGCCATGGAATCTCTAGCCGGGTGTGACTTATTCGTGTCGGTGGGCACCTCAGGGACAGTTTGGCCGGCAGCCGGATTCCCGCAGGTAGCCCGCCAGAATGGGGCGCACTGTGTGGAGATCAACACCGAGGACAACGAAATGTCCAGCCTGTATGACACCCGCCTGCGGGGACCGGCAGGTGAAGCGCTGCCGGAACTGTTTCCATCTATTGCCTAGCTGGCCGCGTTTGGCAATAAACTATGCCGTTCAACGCCACCTTTACATGACACAGGTAGTTGTTCTGCTGGCTGCCTCCGCCCTCGCTTTAGAGCCAGGCTGCTCTTCTATGCTTTGGGCGATGCGGTTGTCGTCGTTGGCTTGGACCACGGCGCACACTGCCGCGGTCATCCATTAAAAACTGAGCGAGATCGATCCCCTAGCATTTCGATTAAAACTTGGGATGATGAGCGTATCTTAGCCTTGTGAAAACAGGACTTTTTCTTTTTATTGAGTATAGGTACCTTTCCAGGTAAGTAGAGGCTCTGAATTATGAAAGACCACAAATACTTCTTCAGCTTACTTATGCTCTCCATACTGTCACCCCTAGCACCCGCCTCACGTCAGTTCGATCCTATACCAGAAGAAATCACGGCTTTGTTAGATCGTATCAAGACCGCCGAGAACGCGGGAGACTGGCCCCAAGCAATAGCGCTGTGGGACACTGTTCGCGCCAAACATGCCACCGACTATATTCCGCATGATCCCGGAGGAAAAGGGAGATATGTGGGGCTCTACAACCAGGCCACACTTTATGCCAAAAAAATGCACGCGTTGGATTCTGCGTTTCCCAAAATAGCGTCCATTCTCTCTGATCTGTCTGGAGAGACCATCGGGGGATATGAATCGAACCGGCCAGGAGATGTAAGCGCGGTGGTACATTGGGTCCACCTGATGATCGCACAAAATCAAACAGACGACATCATGCTCAACTATCTGATAAAATTGCGCTCAATAGCGGTATCTGAAAATGCACGGGCGGTCATTGATTTAGAGCGAGCCAACCTGCTCTACAGGCAGTCCGACAACCTGCTAAGCGCTGGTGACAGGGCGTCTCTATCCAAGGCAAGATCAAGCAGATCGTGGGCCGACCAATTACTGGAGGCCATCAGTCTCGGCCCTCCACTTCCCGGGGGATTCTTCAAGTTCGCCGGAGATTTCAGATGTTCAGCCATGACAACCTGGGCCATACTTGGCGGGCGATATGAGCGACAAGAACATATCCTTAACCGATTACGGGCATTAGAATTTGCGTTTGACGAAATGCGAATAATTTGGATCTCCAGGTTTGTCAGAGGGAGGCTATCTTATCAAATTGGTGACATGGAGAGTGCGCAAAGGCTGTTGCAGTGGTGTGTTGACGATCCTTGGTGGGCACCGGCTGACTATCCATTCACATTTTCGGAAATGCAAACCATGATCGCACCGTATGATTATACGTTTAAGGCGAAAGAAATGCTTAATAAGATCGATGATCAACGGTAGTGATATGGCGGCGCCTGTGCAGCCCGTTACTTCATCAACCATCGAAGGACAATGACCTTGATAACCGAATGCGGTGTACTAGTATGCTACTCCCTCAATTACCCGCAGTCGCTTCTGCCACCACAATCCTATTCAATTGCCTGTGATCTTGCCGTCACTTCCGATAACCCGGTGGCAGGGGATGAGAATGGCGATATGGTTATCGCCGTTGGCCCGCGCCGCTCGGACCGGCTGTTCCCAAACATAACGGGAGCGGTTAAGGCCTAAAATCCCGCCAACAGCAGAAACCCGCCTCCCTCCGGCATTGCCCGCAACGCTGAAACCCTGTAGCTTACATTTTAGCTTGAGCCAATTTTGGAGTTTTTGCATGACCGTTTTACAATTGAAAAACCGGGCGTCCCGGCTGCTGTTGCCCGGACTCATATTGATCCTGTCCTGCGCGCCCCGCTCAAAGGTGGATATGATCCTCACCGGTGGCACGATTATCACCCTGGACCCGTATTTACCCCCCGCGCAGGCCCTGGCTATCGTGGACGGCCGCATCCTGACTATCGGTCGTGAGGTTGAGATCCGGTCATTGGCGGGGCTAGGCACCAAGCGTATCGATCTGAAGGGGGCGGTGGTGCTGCCGGGGCTGACCGACAGCCACTTCCATCTGCTGAGCTTCGGGCGTTCGCTCAGTGAACTGCAATTGGCCGGCAGCGGCTCAGTTGAAGAGGTAGCCCGGATGGTGGCTGCCAAGGCGCGGGAATTACCGCCGGGCGCCTGGATCACCGGGCGGGGCTGGGACCAGAACGACTGGCCGGTGAAACAGTTTCCCACCCGGGGTATGTTGGACAAGGTGGCCCCCAACCACCCGGTTTACCTGCGGCGGGTGGACGGTCACGCAGTATGGGTCAATACCAAGGCGCTGCTGCTGGCGGGGGTCAACGATGAAACCGTCACTCCCGACGGTGGCGTCATTTTCCGGGATGCCGCCGGGCATCCCACCGGCATCATGTTGGACAACGCCATGGAAGTGGTCAGCCGGGTCCTGGCCGAGCCTTCCCGGGAAGATATCCGGCGCTGGCTGCTGGCTGCCGTCGAGCGCTGCAACCAGGTTGGGCTGACCGAGGTGCACGATGCCGGCGTGGACGGCCGCACCCTGGAGGTGATCACCGAGCTGGTGGACGAAGGCGGCTTCAGTATGCGCTACTACGGTATGCTGGACGGTGGCGATGATCAGCTGCTGGAGCGCCACTTCCTGGCCGGACCGACCTTCGACTATGGCGGCCGGATGACTGTACGGACCGTAAAATTCTACGCCGATGGCGCCCTGGGCAGCCGGGGGGCGGCCTTGCTGGCGGACTATAGCGATGATCCCGGCAATCGCGGCCTGGTGATCACTCCGCCGGATGAGCTCCAGAGGCTGATCGAGGCCACCCTCAAGGCCGGCTTCCAACCGGCCGTGCATGCCATCGGTGACCGGGCCAACCGCAGCACGTTGGACGTCTACGAGGCTGTCCTGCGGCAATGGCCTGGATACGACCTGCGGCCCCGGATCGAGCATGCCCAGGTGGTTTCTCTCACCGATATTCCCCGCTTCGCCCAGCTGGGGGTTATCGCGGCCCTGCAGCCTACCCACGCTACCAGCGATATGTACTGGGCCCAGGACCGGGTTGGCCCCCAGCGCATCCGGGGGGCTTATGCCTGGCAGCGGTTCCTGAAGGCCGGTGTCCGGATCTGCGGCGGGTCCGACTGCCCGGTGGAAAAGGAAGACCCCTTGCTCCAGATCTATGCCGCCCGTACTCGCCGGGATACCACCGGTTGGCCGGAAGGGGGCTGGCAGGCCGATCAGCGGCTGGGGGGGCTGGAGGCGGCAAAATTGTTGACCACCTGGGCCGCATATGCTGCCTTCGAGGATAACCGGCGGGGCAAGATCGCACCGGGATACGACGCCGACTTGACTATCCTCTCCCACAACCCCTTGGTAGGGGAGCCGCGGCAAATTCTTAACACGGCCGTGCTGATGACTATCGTGGGCGGCGAGGTGGTCTGGAACAACCGGCCGGCCTGGAAATCCATGCCCGCAGCAACAGTCGGCGAATGAAGCCGGGCTCGGGCGGCGGATGAACCGGTCTAGGTAAATTGTCGGTGCCCCACACCAGCGAGGCGGTGGTGCTGCGGACCATCGAATATTCCGATACCTCGCTGATCGTCCGCCTGTTCACTGAGTTCTATGGCAAGCTGACAGTCATGGCTCGCGGCGCCCGCCGGCCAAAGCATGCTCTGCAGGGCATACTGTTTGTCCCCAATCGCCTGGCTGTGGAGTATCGCCATAAGGACGGCCGGGACATCCAGACGTTGGTGGGAGCGGAATTGGCGGGGAGGTATGCCGCCCTGGCCACCGACCTGGGCCGTAGCGCCGCCGCCCTGCTGCTGGTGGAGATGCTCGACCGGGCGGTCCAGGTCGCCGACCCCCAGCCCTTGCTCTTCCGGTTGATCACCGCTTCCCTGGAACAGCTCGATACCACCACTGGGGATTTTTCCACGGTGGTCCATTTTTATCAGCTCCATCTGGCCCGGCAGCTGGGCTTTGCTCCGCAGCTGGACGAGTGCCCCCGTTGTAGCCGCCAGGTGCAGGAGGCGGTCCTGGATCCCGTGGGCGGGGACCTGGTCTGTGTCCGCTGCCGGTCCTCGGGCACGCGGCGCCTGGGCACAGCCGCCCTCGGCTATTTGCGGGACTTGGCGGCCACCCACATTACCGAGCTGACCGGCTTGCATCCCGCTCCCGGCGCTTGGCGGGAAGCGGACGAATTCCTGCTGAAATATCTCTTTATCCACGTGGATGGTATGGACAAATTACGCTCCCTGAAATTCTGGCATCAGGTACGTAAATGAACAGCACAGCGAATCACCGTTTTGCCACTGAACACCTGGAGCTGGGCTCCGGCCCGCTGGGTTGTTACCTGATTCACGGCTTCAGCGGCTCCACTTACGAATTACGGGGCCTGGCGCAATTCCTGGCGGATCAGGGTTACCGGGTATCCGCCCGCCTGCTGCCCGGCCATGGAACCACCATGGAGGAGTGCAACCTGGTTAGGGCTGAAGACTGGCTGGAGGAGGTAGAATTTCACTTCACCGATTTCATGCTGGATTGTGAGGCCGCATTCGTGATCGGCCTGAGCATGGGCGCCGGACTGGCCCTGCACCTAGCTGCGCTTTTCCCGGTGGCCGGAGTGGTGGCCATGTCTCCCGCCCTATTGCTCCGTTCCTGGAAGATGCGACTATTGCCGCTCACCTCGCGTTTAAAACCGATCATCCCCAAAACCCGGGTCTACGCGGACAGCAACCCGGATCAACACCGTTATTATGGCTACCCCGGCTACCCGGCCAAAGCGCTGTGGCAGATGGTGCGGCTGAACCGCCACGTACGGGCGGAGTTGGGCAGCGTAAAGGCTCCGGCCTTGATAATGCACTCCCACGCCGACATCACCGCCCATTTCAATAACGCCCGGCTGGTGCACGACGGCTTGGCCTCTACCGACAAGATACTGGTCGAATTCGAGCAATCATCACATGTGCTGCCCGACGACACCGAGAAGGAGGCTGTCTGGCGGACAATCGGTGAGTTCGTCGCGGCTCACATACCAAGGCAAGCAGATGCGCTACCAGTACCTTAGCCCCGCCGGCCGGGACCTGTTTGGCTGGCGGAAACCCCAGTCGACGGTCATTCGCACCCTGCTGATCCTTAACCTGGGTATCTGGATCATTTTGAGCCTGACCGGGGCCGAACGATTGATCTTCCCCCTGTTGGGGTTGGTCCCCCGCTATGTGGTCTATGATTTCATGCTGTGGCAACCGCTGACCTACCTGTTCCTCCACGCCGGGTTCTGGCACGTGGGAATGAACATGTTCGTGTTGTGGATGTTCGGTTCGGAGTTGGAAAACAGCTGGGGTGGAGTTGCCTTCCTGCGCTACTATCTGGTCACCGGCGTGGGCGCGGGACTGGTCACGGTGCTGCTTAGCGCGAACTCGCCAATACCGGTGGTGGGCGCCAGCGGGGCCATCTACGGTGTGCTGCTGGCCTACGGCCTGGCCTACCCTGACCGCCTGGTGTACCTGTATTTCATGTTTCCCATCAAGGTAAAATATTTTGTAGGTTTCCTGGCGGCGGTGGCTTTCTGGGCTTCCATCCAGGCCGGCGCCTCCACGGTGAGTCACTTGACACATCTCTCGGGAATGGCTATCGGTTGGGTCTACCTGCGCGCCAAGCGGCGGACTGCGGCGCCGCAACTCCTTGCTAGGATTAAGGACTTGAAAGCGGCCCGCCGCATCGCCCGTGAGATGCAGGAAAACCGGGAGGACGATCTATTACGGCGTCAGGTCGATGAGATACTGGACAAGATCAATACTCGGGGCTATGACAGCCTGACCTCGACCGAGCAGGACATCCTCTACCGGGCCAGCGTGCGTTTTTCACGCAAAACCGACAAGGACTGACGATTATGCCGTTTAGCCGGCTCAACTGCCGGCCCATGAGGGCCAACAAAAAATGAAAAAAGGAGATGAAAATGCGTAGACTGTTTACTATTCTGCTGATCGCCCTGACCAGTGCAGTGTTGAGTAGCGCCTCGGCCCAGTCCGTCTCGGTGATCATCACTGAAAAGACCATCAACGACTTCCTGGCGGCCATGGGGCCGGTGAAGGGCAAGGGCAAGGGTGTCCAGAAAATCAAGTATAACTGGACCGTGACCCACCCTTCCATCAATTTCGAACCGGGCACCGCCGGATTTATGGCCGACATCAAGGTCAAGACCAAGATCCTCACCCTCACTGACAAGGTGAAGGGTCGCCTGAAGGTGGATTATGACGCCCAGGCCAACAAAATCAAAATGCAGGTGGTGGAGGCCAAGTTCCCGATCTACGTCAAGGTGTTTGGGAAAAAGGTGAAAATCGCCACCCTGGACATCGGCAAATATTACAAGCCCAAGTTCGAGTTCAACGGCCCGGAGCCTGTGCAAAAGGCGGTGCAAGTGGATATAGGCGGCGCTGCGCCTCGTAATATCGGCGTGACGGTCACCGGTCGCAAAATCCTGATGGAGAAGGACCAGCTGCGGGTCGCGGTGAACCTGACCTACGCCGCACTGTAACCGCCGGGCATCCCGCTCAGGCCGGACCTACTGCGGAATTGCGCCTACCGCCAGCTGGTCGGCTCGCTCGTTCTCCGGATGGCCGGTGTGCCCCCGCACCCATTTAAACTCTACCTGCTGCGCTTCCAGTAACTCCAACAGGCGCTGCCACAGGTCCTTGTTGAGCACCGGCTTCCCCCGGCCTTTGGTGGCGGCCCGCCGCCAGCCGCGGGCAATCCAGTTCTCCAGCCAACCCTTTTCAAAGGCATCCACGATATAGCGGGAGTCAGTGTGCACCGTCACCCGGCAAGGCTTATTGAGGGCCTCCAGCCCCCGGATAACGGCGGTGAGTTCCATGCGGTTGTTGGTGGTGTCCCGCTCGCCGCCGGCCAGCTCCTTTTCCAGGCCTTCGTAGCGCAGGATGACCCCCCAACCGCCCGGCCCGGGATTACCCGAGCAGGCCCCATCGGTGAATAAATCGACGCGGGGCTGATCAGCCATCGTAGGTTTTACTATCCGTCAATTCAGGCCTGGGGGTTCAAATTATATAGGGTATGAATCGCTTAGTGCTGCGGGCATAGGCTTCGTAGGTTTCCCCGAACTCCTCCCGGATCTGCTTTTCCTCAAAAATCGCCAGCCAGACGTAGGCCGCCGCCAGAACAGGCCACAGTATCAGGGTGATCACCGACGGCCAATGAAGGATCCAGCCCAGGGTGAACAGCAGCAAGCCGCTGTATTGGGGATGGCGCAGGAAGCGGTACAGCCCCGTACTCACCAGCCCTTCCGCCCGGTGGATCTGCCGCCAGCCGGCTGCTATCAACACGATCCCCAGGAAGCTGACGGCCGTTCCCAGGGTGGCCGGCCAGTGCCCTATGGCCTGAAAATAGCCGGGGGCGATGCGGGGTACCTCAACTAGCGGCGATAGCAGGAACAGAACCAGGGGCCAGCCGAACATCTCGGTCATCAGGGCAATCACAAAGGCCGCGAAAGCCCCCCGTGAGCGCCAAACATTTTTTGTCGGTCGCCTATAGGGCAGCAGGGCCAGGAAGGCCAGGACGATGACGATATTGACGGCAATCAAGCCCCCCCGCCCCAAAGTCTCTCGCAGCCAGTGAATGGTAACGGGAGGGCCGTGGTGGGGCCACAGTTCCACGATGTAAATCGCGGTGAACAGAGCGATGGCCAGCCAACCGGCCATGGTCCGGATTTCATTTCGCCTCATCTTCGTTACCTCCCAGACTGTTGGGCCCTATCACCCATCCCGGCAGGTGGTAAGGCAATACTCACGCAACTGAATCAGGTCTTGAATATAGTACCGGTTGCCGGACGAAGGCAGGTAAGATACAACCCGCGGCTATCACGAAATATCGGGGGCCCCCAGGCTGGGATCATCAGGTTGGGGTTGACCCACCGGGCGCTTGCGAATATTGAACCAGTAGCCCAGCCAGATGATGATCAGGCCGAGCAATTCACCCACATACAGGGCCTGGGTGTGACCGAACCGGGTGAAGGCGCCACCGATGGCGGGCATGATGGCCCCCGTGGCGATAAAGACATTGCCGATAAAGCGGTCCCGGGCCAGTTCGGAGGTTACCCCACCGAGTTTAGCCACCCGGCGGAACCGGAAGGCCGAGAGAAAGGCCCCCCCGATCAGGAAAATCACGGCGTAGGTATTGATGAAGGGCGAAAACGCCCGCACCCACTGCCACTCGAAAGCCCGGCCGCTGGGCAGGTTGGGCGCTAGCACCTCCAGGTTGACCGGACTGAGCATCACCGGGATAGCGGATAATACCACTACTATGACCAGGCCGATGGTCAACGTCCGGGCGGTGCTCGGTTTCAGCAACAGCCAGACGGTGCCCTGGGCCAGGGGGGCGCCGCCCAGCAGGGCGCCCACTATGTACCAGAATTTCAGTATGAACGGATTCAGCCCGAACAGTGTTATGTAACTCTCGGAAAAGGTGCCCAAGCCGTAGGTCAAGATTCCTATTGTCCACCATAGCAGGTGGTTGCCGCTGTACCCACGCTGCCGGTAGCGTTTGTAAATCGCCCTGGCGAATGCGACGCTGATCAGGGTTGTGATTATGGGCAGATAATGGGCTAGCGAAAGGTTCAGCATGGTGGCGCCTGCTATTATCGGTCCGGTTATCGGTTTGCTCGGGGATTGGATTTATCTGAGCAGGGATTCCGCATAATTGGCTGAGAATTTATCCCCGCTGATCAGTCAAAGTACAGCCTCACCGAATGTGATCTCAGTAGCTGGAAAACTACGATCTGTAGATGAAGCCGGTGTGAACACCGGGTGAATTTCCGGGGGAGGTTGGCACAGTCGGCTGCTGATCCCGGGACGCCCGCTGCCCAGCGGGGTCTACATAGCCCGGCTGCATGCCACGCCAACGGCGGGGGTGGCAGGTGATTTTGTCGCCGGGATCAAGATGCTGCTCTTAAAATAGTTGTTCGTAAAGTCCCGCAGAATGCGGGGGTTCTATTGAAGTAGAGACCAGTTCCCAGTTTCCTTC
>CBDVAP010000061.1:0-15391 GCA_965372015.1 uncultured bacterium
TACCAGCACCGATCCCATGCCGGCGCCAAATAATAGCGATAGATGCCAAGCCTCCTGGATAGAGCCCAAATTGGCCATAATGATCAGGGCAATGGAAAGTATCAGGATATTGGAGAGCCTGGCCACCAGTACCAATTCTCTGGAGCCGGGTTTCCGTTTCAGCCAGTGCTGATTGATCAACCGTAGATAAATATCATTGGTCCAATAACTCCCACCCCAAGTCAGATGCGTATCAATGGTGGAAGCCAAAGCAGCCAATAAGCCGGTAAGCATAAGTCCGCGAATACCAACCGGCAACAGGTCCTTGATACCGGTGGCAAACAGAATTTCTCTTCCGGCGATAAAGCTCTGATCCATAACGCTACCGGGATCGTAAGGATAGATGACCAGTAGTGCCACGCCAATCGGTAGCCAGAATAGACTGCGCAGAAGGATCTGGGCCCAGGTGAAGATTAAAGCCGCAACTTGCGCATCACGGTCCGTACGGCAAGCCATCGTCCTTTGAGCCAGGTAACCGGTGCCATCGCTGCTCATTTGAAAAAACCACTGCAGACCGATGAGCACCAGGAATGGGGTTAGCGCTTCAAAGGAAGGGGGGCTGAAGGAAAGCATCTCGGAAGCCCTGGCCGTTCCGTACAGCTCCTCCAACCTCGATAGCATGGTGCCCAGGCCCCCCGCCTTGGACACGGCGATGATGGCATAAATCAGAGTGGCAACCATGGCAATCACGAATTGCACCATATCGGTTGCTATGACGCTGCGCAGGCCCCCGGTGGTGGAATACAAGGCGGTAAAGGCCAGGATCGCCACGATGCTGATAATATTGTTGGTGGTGGCCACAAAGGGCTCAAGGCCGGTTGCTCCCGACGCCAGTGAAATCCCGACCTTTACCACTATATTGTAAAGCACTGCATAGACCGGCGCGGGCAGCCACTGGTGCCACATAAGAAAGGTTTCGGATATCCGGGTGGCGGCCACTAGCACCATAGCCATCACGGTGCAATTGATAACCGTGCCGTAATAGATGGCTTTGAGGCCCCGGAGGGCTAAGGCGGCTTTCCCGCTATACCGGAACTCGGCGAATTCAGCGTCCGTGAGTATCCCTGACCTGCGCCAGGCCTTCCCCAGGATGAAGCCCATCATCAGGAAAGCCAGCCCATATATCCAAAGCCGCCAGAGCATGAAGATGCCGCCTGTGGCGATCAGGCCGGTCACCAGCAAGGGGGTGTCGGCGGCGTATTGGGTGGCCGCCATGCTGAATCCGGCCTTCCAGCCCTTTATGGACCTTCCGGCCAGGAAATATTCTTCCAGGCCGGTGGAGGCTTTCGAGCGAGCCCGAAAACCGGCTGTGATACTGTACACCACAAAGGCTATAACAATCAGGAGATCAATCATACATTACCTGCTTTTATAGATTCACTATCACCCGAGAATCACATTATTTCCAGCGCCACGAAACAGCACGGGGCCAGGAGTGGTCGCCGGATCAGTAGGGTGTAACGCTGTTCACTTCCTCTTCAGTGGCCGGTCGGATGCGGACGGCCTGCCCGCCTCCGGGGGCCAGCCTGATGCTAAGCGTGGTACCGCGGTCCACCAGCGCCCGGGAGATGTCCATGGCCAGCGGGTTGGTTTCCCAATCGGCGTCACCGGCGTCGGCGTATATCTCGGCTACGTATTGGCGGTCGGCGTCCAAGAAGTCCAGCTGCGTCTCCAGCGTCCGCCCCTGTTCGTCCGTGATGCTGCCGATATACCAGTCGGTGCTAATTCGATCCTGGCGGGCGATGGTAAGGTAGTCGCCGATTTGGGCGTGTAATACCCTGGTATCCTGCCAGTCAGCGGGCACATCTTCGATGAATTGAAAGGCCGGCTGGTTCTCATAATTTTCAACCAGATCTGCGGCCATCTGCAACGGGCTGTAAATGACCACATAGAGAGCCAGTTGTTTGGCCAACGTGGTGTTGACCCGATTGTCGGGCTGATTTGCTGCTTCAAATGTCAGGTCAAAAATCCCTGGTGTGAAATCCATGGGACCTGCCAGCAAGCGGGTAAACGGTAGAATGGTGGTGTGGTCGGGCGGGTTGCCCCCATTCTCGCCCCACGCGTTGAATTCCTGGCCCCTGGCGCCCTCGCGAGTCATCATATTCGGGTAGGTCCGCCGGATGCCGGTAGCCTTAACCGGTTCGTGGACATCCAGCATGATTTTATTCTCTGCCGCTTTTTTAACATTCATACGGTAATGCCGCACCATATATTGCCCGTGATGCCACTCCCTGGCGCCGGAGGTATCCCCTACGGGGACAATACTTTGCCCGTGGCCCACATAACCGGTCTTGATGGTGTTGATCCCATTTTGCAGGTAATAGCGGAAGGCATCGTCTACCTGCCGCTCATAATTCGCGATTCCCTTCGAGGTCTCATGGTGGCCGATGACCTTCACACCCTTCGAGGCAGCATAGGCGCTGACCACCTGCATGTCAAAATCATCGTAGGGAGTCGTGAAATTGAACAGGTCCGAGTTTGCTATCCAGTCCCCATCCCACCCCACGTTCCAGCCTTCAATCAAGACCCCGGGGAAACCATGTTTAGCGGCGAAGTCAATATAGCGCTTTGCATTAGCCGTCGTGGCGCCATGCTTCTCGCCGGATTCCCAGGTGTAGGTCTTAATATGCATGCCCCACCAGATGCCCACATATTTCCCCGGCTTGACCCACGAGACATCCCCCAGTTTATTGGGCTCATTTAAGTTCAGGATGAGGTAGGATGTAATCAGGTCCCCTGCCGTTTCCGCGATTTGGATCGTCCGCCAGGGCGTAACAAAGGGGGTCTTTGCTTTCACCTTGGTCCCATCCGACCAGGGAACCAGATCACACTCCAGGACGGCACGTCCCGTGCGCAACAGGGTCATGCTGGAGTAATCGGTCAGGGCGGCTTCATGGATACTGAGGTACAGTCCATCTTTCGTTTCCATTGTTAGTGGTGTATGGACCGTGTCTATATCGCTCACCGGCGATGATTGGTAAAGGTACTCATAGCGGTTCCATTGTAAAGCCTTAACCCACCAGGCTTTATGATTGCCCGCCAGCTTGAACTCCGTTTGCTCATCGGTAATCTGAACCGACGCCAGGTGATCCTGGGCGGGCAACTCGTAGCGAAAACCGACACCGTCATCGTATACCCTGAAGACCAGGTTCATATTTCGGGGGGCCTCGGTGGTTTCTGCCAGCTGCACCTGGAGCTGGTTATAATGGTTCCTGATATCCTTAACCTCTCCCCACGGTTGAACCCACGTCTCATCGAAGCTGCTTTGCCGGCTCCTGGCAATGGTCAGGTCCCGGTTCAGGGGAGCGGCGTCTTTGAAGGCAAAGCCCAGTTTCGAAGCTTTGATGACGTCCCGGCCGCTACGGCTGACCTGATAATAGGGAACGCCGCCGCTAATCATAAAGGTGAGGGTGATCTCACCATCCGGCGAGGACACAGCGATGCTTTCCTCTGCGCCCTGCTGACACTGGTGGAACAGGATCAGCAGGAGGACCGAGGTAATGACGGTATACAGTTTGTTCATATTCAAGACTTTCCTTGTATTCTTTATTAATCGGGCAGCCAATATCCGGAAAACCACCGATCCCTACCGGCGGTTCAATTACCAAGGCCCGGCACTCAATACTCTGGCCGATAAACAATCAATTTATCGATCTAAGTTAAGCACGCGAGGCGAGATCAGTTTATATCCAATGACCCTCATCTCTCTCCATTTGGTGATCACCAGAATACTATCACAACAACTGCGGTGAGCGCCAGGAGAGCCATTGATTGCACCCGAAAGTTCAAATACCAGGGGACAGCTCTCAATTCCACCGTTTCGTCATCGTAAGCCTTTTTTGTCCAGATATAAGCCTCTGTTTTTTCGGTAGCCGGCGGCGCCGTCAACAGGCTGACAATAATCAGCGCCCCGATACTGAGAACCAGCCGGAGCGTCGCAAGGTACAGAAAATGGTATTCGGTAAACCATACTGATATACCGGCCACCCTTAAAATAACATCCAGCAGCCCGGCTCCGAAGCCCACCACCAGCGCCGCAAAAGCGCCGTGGCCGTTGGCCCGCTTCCAGAACAAACCCATGAGAAAACAGGCCACAATCGGGGGCGCAATATAACCGAGTACGAATTGCAAATACTGCCAAAGGGAGGGGAAGCTTTCAATGTGCGGGGCCCAGATTGAAGCCAGGATCATAAAAATAGCGGTAAAAATCCGGCCGGCCCAAGCTAACTGGGTGTCGGTTGTTTTCGGCTTAAACTTCTTGAAGAAATCCATGGTCGCTAAGGTCGAGGCCGAATTCAGGGTCGAATCGATACTGGACATCAGGGCGGCAATCAAACCGGCGGCCACAAAACCCAACACCCCTACCGGCAGCAAGTCAAACATCAGTGTGGGGAAAACGAGATCGGGGTTATTCTGTATGGCCGGATTTTCGGCCGCCGGGTAGAGCACCCGAGCCATGGTGCCCGGGAGCACCATGATTAGAATCACCGGTAGTTTCAGCAGGCCGGCAAAGAGCAGGCCGCGGCGACCATGGTTGATGTCCTTCGCTCCCAGCACCCGCTGTACCATAAATTGATTATTACACCAGAAATAAAAGCCCAGCAAAGGCACTCCGGTGAGCAGTCCCGGCCAGGGCAGAAAGGAATCGTCCAAAGGTTGGACTATGCTGAGCATCCCGGGCGGCGTCACGGCGGTCACTGCATCCCAGGTACCGATTTTGATATAGGCGATCACCGCTATCAGGGTCGCACCGATGGTCAGCACCACGGCCTGGATGGCATCGGTGAAGACCACCGCCGCCAATCCCCCGGCAATGGTGTAAAGGCCGGAGATGACCGCTATGGCAATAATCGACTGCCAGATCGGTATTTGAGGGAAAATAAGATGGATCACCAGGCCCCCGGCATATAGCGACCCGGCCGTGTCTATAACGATCATGGAGAACACCGAAATCCCGGAGAAGATAAAGCGCGATCTTGAATCGAAGCGGCGCTCTAAAAATTCGGGCATGGTATAGACCTGTGAGCGCAGGTATTGGGGCAGGAAGAATATGGCAAAAAACACCAATATGACCGCGGCCATCCACTCATAGTTGAAAACCGAGATCCCGGTTGCGTAGGCGCTGCCGGCCATACCGATCAAGCTGGCGCTGGACATATTGGAGGCATACAGGGACAGCCCAACCAGGGGCCAGGTAAAGGAACGGCCCCCTAAAAAGTAGTCCTCGGCACTGGCGGTTTTTTTGGCAAACCGCAATCCCAGAGCGACCACAAACACAAGGTACATAATGACGATAGTCAGATCAATCGGGCTGAATTGCATGTGGGTCATGTGTCCTACCTTTATTTTTCATTAACAGTGGCCACGGATTAAATTTGACATTTGCTATCTACTGCAAAACGCAAAGCTAAGCGTTGCCTTCACGATAAACGGATCAACAAGCTCTCATGGGGGTCCAACGACAGCTTTGATAAAGCGGCCTCCTCAGGTCTGGTGAACTGTGAGGAGAGCAGCACCTGGCCGGAAGCATTCAATGATGATAAATCCAATGTTTGTGCCCGACCTCCAAAATTGATGACCACCAGCACCCGCTGCCCTTCAGCACTACGAATATAAGCCATTGTGCCCGCCGGCAGCTCCTCCACAAAAGCGAAATCTCCCCGATGCAAGGCCGGCAGTTCCCGCCGCAACTTTAACAGGGCTTTGTAGAAATTGAGCGTCGAGGCCGGGTCACGCTGCTGTGTGGCCACGTTGACCTGCTTGAAGTTACCGGCGATAGGCAGCCAGGGCTCAACCCCCGGCGGTGAAAAGCCCGCGTTTGGTGCGGCCGCCCATTGCATTGGGGTGCGCTCAGGGTCCCGGTTCAGGTTCAAGTCGGGCCGCTCTTTTCCCCACGGGTCCTGCCTGCGCCCTGATGAAACATCGACATCCTCCATAGCCAGCTCGTCACCGTAATACATCGTTGGAATCCCCCACAGCGTCAACAGCAACATACCGGCTGAGCGATGGTTCTCCGACCCGAATCGGGTAGCAAAACGATGTACATCATGATTGCCAAATACGAAGTTGGGCTCCGCTCCTTCCGGCATGACCGCATAGTAAGCGGAAATCGCCTGCTTCATCTCCGCCGCTTTCCAGGGCATCATGGCGCTCGCAAGATTATATGGGATGTGAAATTCATCCAGACTGGTCCCATAGTACTTAACCAATTCAGTCGGCTGGAAGGCCCAGGTTTCTCCTATCATCACCCGCTGGCCATCGTAACTATCGAGGAGACTGCGGAACCCGCGTAAAATCTCGTGGATTTCGGGTTGATTCATGGTAAAGACGGGCTCCTGTCCGAGGCCAAAGGCCTTGAAGGGACTGTTATCTTCAATGGGTGGATTGTCGAGGAATTGGGCATGCTTAATGCAATGAACGACGGCGTCCATCCGAAAGCCGTCCACACCTTGATCCAGCCAGAAGCGGAGCACGGCATGCATAGCCTCGACCACTTCCGGGTTACGCCAGTTGAGGTCAGGTTGTTCTTTTAAGAAGAGATGCAGGTAGTACTGTTGGGTTCCATCATCCCATTCCCAGGCCGGGCCGCCAAAGATCGCTTCCCAATTGTTCGGGGGACCGCCGTCAGGCTTGGCGTCCTTCCAGAGATACCAATCCCGCTTCGGGTTATCGAGGGTAGCACGCGATTCGATGAACCAGGGATGCTGATCAGACGAATGATTGGGTACATAGTCCAACACTACCCGAATGTCCCGCTCATGGGCCGCTGCCAGTAGTCGGCCGAAGGTGGCCAGGTCGCCAAACATGGGGTGCACGTCCCTGTAGTCTGAGACATCGTAGCCATAGTCATGCATTGGAGAGGTAAAGAAGGGTGATATCCAGATGGCGTCAACACCCAGTTCCACCAGGTAATCAAGCCGGTCGATGATCCCTTGCAAGTCACCAACCCCGTCGCCGTTACTGTCCATAAAACTGCGGGGGTAAATCTGGTAAATAACACCCTGTTTCCACCAGGTGAACTCCGGGCTGATCGTACTGCTCGTTTGTCGCTCTCGGATGGTCGGCATGCTAAGAATTCAGCCTGGCGCTTAATCTTTACCGGCAACCAAGGTAAACGTATCGGACAGGTTCCCAATGGCGATCTTGAATTCCCCCGGCTCGGCTACGAATTCATTGGCGCGATTGTGAAAGGAAAGATCGGTCTTGTCGAGCGTAAACTGAACGGTTTTGCTCTGGCCCGGTTCAAGCGGAACGCCTGTAAAGCGTTTCAACTGCTTATTCGGCGGCGAGACAGAACGCACCAGGTCGCTGAGATACAATTCCACGACTGCTTTTCCGGCCCGGTGGCCGCTGTTGGCGACCTTCACGGACACATTCAAGGATTCATCCGGTCTCATTTCCTTCAGATCGATTCTTAGATCATCATAGACGAAGGTCGTGTAGCTCAACCCATGCCCGAATTCCCACAAGGGATTACGTCTGCTGGGGTCGTCCATCTCAATGGTCTTGTGATCGTAATTAGTGAGATCATTGGGATAGCGGGGATAAGTGTACGGCAATTTGCCGGAGGGATTAAAATCACCGAACAACACGTCGGCGATGGCCCGGCCCCCTTCCGGCCCCGGTAGGTAAGCCAACAGAATCGCCTGGGCCTCATCCACCAGGGGCGTGATAATCCGCGGGCGGCCTTCCACCAGCACCAGCACAACCGGAGTGCCGGTTTTCTGGATGGCGGCCACTAAGTCCGATTGGGCCTGCGGGAGGGTCAAATCATGAATATTACCGGCTCCTTCGGTATAGGGCGCTTCGCCAATACAAACGACGGCCACATCCACACTCTTCGCGGCAACGGCGGCGGCCTTGATATCGACCGCTTGCTCATGTCCGGAACCCTCGACATAGACTACATTTTCCGGGCCAATTTTATCCTGGAGCGCTTCTAAAATGGTCTTCTTATCCTTAGGATAGACAGCTTCCTCGGTCCCCTGCCAGGTGTAGGTCCAGCCCCCGTTCAACACCGAGCGCAGATTGGCATTTGGCCCCGTGACCAGGACACGCAGGCCTTTCTTGAGCGGAAGAAACCCGTCCTCATTTTTCAGTAGCGTCAGCGCTTCCCGGGCGGCCTGCAAACTGGTCCCAGCAAATTCTGGGCTGCCGACTTTCGCGGCCATCTTCTGATCGGGATAGGGATTTTCGAACAGGTTGAGGGCAAATTTGACGCGCAGGATACGGCTGACCGCGTCATCGATTCGCGCTACGGGCACTTCCCCGTCCTGCACTAGTTTTATCAGGATATCGTAAAAGCTGTAGTCAGTCGGGACCATGCTCATATCCAGTCCAGCTATAACAGCCAGTTTGACGGCTTCTTCCGGCGTAGCGGACACTTTGTGGCGCGTGTACAGGTTCTTTACATCGGCCCAATCGCTGACGACAAACCCCTTAAAGCCTAATTCGTTTTTCAAGACCTCGGTTAGTAAATGGTGGTCGCCATGTACAGGAATGCCGTTGATATCCCCCGAATTCACCATTACCGTGTGCACACCCGCCTCCACAGCTTTCTTGAACGGTGGCAAAAAATAGTCGCGCAGCATACGTTCGGGGATCCAGGCCGGAGTACGGTCTTTGCCGCTAAGCGGGACAGTGTAGCCGATGTAGTGTTTCATACAGGCGGCGGCTTTATCCCCGTCGCCAATACTGTTATGTTCGCCCTCGATACCTTTTATATATGCTTCGCCCATCGTCGAAACCAGGTAAGGGTCTTCACCGAAAGTTTCCCAGAGCCGCGGCCACACTTGATTACGCCCCACGCCCAGTACCGGGTTAAAATTCCAGGGAATCCCGGCGGCGCGGATCTCGTAGGCGGTAATCTCCGCGGATTTCTTCACCAGGGCCGGGTTGCGCGTGGCCGCCAGGGCGATGCTCTGGGGAAATAGTGTGGCCTCCCGAACGAAATTGGCCCCGTGAATGGCGTCAATCCCATAAATCACCGGTATACCCAGGTTCGTTTCCTTGGTGGCAATATCCTGGATTTGCGTGATCAAGGCCTGCCACTCATCCAATGTTAGCGCCAGGTCGTAAACGTTAAGGATGGAACCCACATGATATTTGACGATCGCCTCACGAAGTTTTTCCGGATCGACTTCATGCTTCCGGTCCCACGTTCCCTGGGTTTTGGAAACTACTTCCAGGGTTATCTGCGTCATCTGACCCACTTTTTCTTCTAGGGTCATTTTAGAAAGTAAATCTTGAACCTTATAGTCTATGCTACTTGAGTTACTTTGAGAGCAACCGGCCATGACCAAAACCCCAATCAGCATTACGGTGATAGCAGTTTCATTTTTCATTTTTCATTTTTCATTTTTTTCCATCCCCCAAAACGTCTGCTCGCTACAGTACTTATTGCCGAGCCGTGATTATGAGGACAGTGTCATTGTTGCGGGCCACCACAACCACAGTTTCACCAGCAGCCGTCTGCAACGACTTGATTTTGCGAACCTCACCGGTGATGGCAACCCCGCTGTTTTGAAGCGTAACCGCTGTAAAGGCGCCGGTACCATCTCCCAGCAGCAGGCACCCATAACCGGCGTCATACCTGCCCTGATCCGGAGCCACGCCGTAGAAATTGCCGCCTAATAACATATCTTGATAATCATCCTTATTGAAGTCGTCAATCAGTATGGAGTATAGCGGTGAGAACTGGGCCTCTACCGGCAGTGGGGCAATGTTGAATGTTTCATCGCCATTGTTCATCAGGAGTATGGACGCAAATTCAGTGGCCGTGCGAACCGTGGCAGAGTCCAACTGCTCACTGGGGAAAATATCCCTAACCGACTGGCCCGCATAATCAGCATAGGTGCGGTATTTGAGTTGCAGGGCCGGGATACTGAAAAGCATCTGATCGCGGGATGCCAAGGGATAAGATTTTCCGGCATTATAATAAGTAAGTATCTGATCAGGCCGTCCATTCCCTGAGAAATCACTGATGAACAAGTTTACCGGATTATCCTCGGTGGCTTTGAGAACGGAATTTAATCCCAAATTGCCGGCTACCAAGTCAACGAATCCGTCCTGGTTAAAATCCGCCGCCGCCACCGTATTCCACCACCCCCGGGAGTTTTGGAGGCCATATTCCCCGGTGACATCGACTAATTCACCACTTTGATTATGAAACACCGTCACCGGCATCCACTCACCCACCACGACCAGGTCCCGGTAGGAGTCATGGTTCAAATCCACCCACACGGCATCGGTGACCATCCCGACGCGAGATAAACCGGGTGCTCGCAGTGCGGTCTCATCCGTGAATTTTCCGTTACCATCATTAATAAGCAGATAACTCTGGGGAATAATGCCGTATTGCCACGATACCGAGCGGCCGCCCACAAATAAATCCAGATCACCGTCGTTATCAACGTCAGCGGGGACCACACAAGCGCCATTGGCATAAACCTCCGGGAGCAGAGTACCTGGTTTACGAAATCGACCGTCGCCCGCATTCAAATAAAGCCTATCTCTCAGTTGACTTGCGGACCCCCAAAATTCATTACCACCACTCACTACATACAGATCGGGAAGATGATCCTTATCAGCATCAAAGAAAATGGCATCCACATCTTCACTCCAATTGTCAGCTGCAAACACAGAATCGACAACGGCCTTGAAACCTCCCAGCCGGTTCTGCAGAAAGATAGCGCCCGGTTGATATTTTGCGCCCCCCAGGTACAAATCCTCCAGGCCGTCGCCGTTCACATCCCCGATGGCCAAGGCCGGGCCTTCCGTGGATAAGAAATGGGGGATAAACGGTTCCCGAGTGTATTCAATAAAACTGTTCTCCTCGTGCGAATAGTCGAGCTGCACCTGGGCGGTAATATCTTGGAACAGCGGCTGCTCAGCTCTTTGCGATCGGTGGGCGTAGGTGGTAGTGGCATCGGTTTGGTTGAGTGCGACCAGTTGATTGGCCCCCAGGTTTCTTACCACCTGGTATTCACCTGTAGCCCAGATAACTTCCAGTGAATCGAGGGCGCCGATATTTCCCAGCCCGAAATTCAACACCGGCTCCACGGATGATTGAAATCCCCGGGTGGGCATTAACTGCTGGAAGAATATTTTGTCCTCATAATGCAGGATGACCTTAGCTCCAATCCCGGAGGTATTCAAACCCGCTCCAATTAATTTCACTTTGAGATAGTTGGCCCTATCCGAGGAATCCCGGCTGTCTTGATACAGGAGGTTTTTATAGATAGCGGCCGGAGAATTAACATTGTTCACCACCAGGTCCATGGCGCCGTCATTATCAAAGTCCGCGTACGCCGCCCCACTCGAGAAACCGGGGTCGCCCAGCCCCCATTCGAGGGCCCGGTCCGTGAAGGTAAGATCTCCCTGGGACTGAAAGGCGTAGTTGGCCTGCGGAACACTAGGCATGTGCAGGATCACCTCGGTCAGCTGGTCCTCATCTATGGCAATGGGGGCCATGCGGGCCACTTGGCCGATCAGGTGCATCTGGACCGCCGGTTGCGCAATGTAACTTATATAATCCAGATCATTGAACCGGCGAAAAATCCCATTGGTGATGAATAAATCCTTGGAACCATCATTATCCAGGTCTACAAATAAGGGGGCCCAACTCCAGTCGGTGGCGTGAATGCCTGCCAGTTGCCCGATTTCACTAAATAGATTGTGCGCCGCCTGCAGCCCACTGTTGTTACTTCGGGCCGGCCCTCTATTCAGCTGCAGCATATTACGGCGGTATTGATGAGAATATCCGTACTGCAACTTCATGTTGTAAACATCATAGGAATCAGCGCTGAATGATGATTTGCGGATTTCCTCCTGTGCGGGAAACATGTCCAACACCACCAGATCCAGCAGGCCGTCATTGTTATAATCCGCTAAATCACTTCCCATGGAGGCAGAGGCCGTGTGCCCCATGGAATGTCCCAACGCCTCGGTAAACGTTCCGTCTCTGTTGTTATAGTAGAGATAGTCATCTTCATGAAAATCATTGGATACATAAATATCCGGATATCCGTCCCCATTTATATCGCCGATAGCCAGCCCTAATCCGTACCCGAGGATACTCTCATAAATCCCCGCTTCGGCCGTGACATCGAAAAAGCGCCCCTGATCATATTTATACAGTTTATCCCCAATTTCATGGTCCCGGACCTGGCGCAAGCTGGTGTCATCGTAGGTCCCTAAGGAATGCACCGAATGATTCAGCAGGTACATATCGAGATCACCGTCCAGATCGTAATCGAAGAAAGCGGCCTGGGTTGATAGTCCTGTATGATCGATACCATACTCCTCAGCCCGCTCGGTAAAGGTCAGATCACCGTTGTTTATGAACAGTTGGTTGGCGCCCTTTCTGTCCAGGTAATCTACCCGGCAGACGTATATATCCAGGAATCCATCCCCATTGACATCGGCCATGGTAACGCCGTTGGACCACCCGGCGTCGCCCCCACCCACACCGGCCGTCTCCGTGATATCCTCAAAATGAAAATCGCCTTTATTCACATACAAGCGGTTGGGATGCATATTGGCGGTAAAATAAATATCCGCCAGACCGTCGTTGTTAAGATCGCCAACCGCCACCCCGCCTCCATCGTAAAAATAGAGATAATTGACGCTGTTGAATAAGGATTCTTCTTCCAGGCTGTTCTCAAAGGTGATGCCGGTTTGCCGGGGAGTGAGCTTCTTAAATAAGGGTTGTTCTCGTTGGAAGGAACAATCAGTAAAAAGTACGCCCATCAATCCCAGGATCAGGAGATACTTAGGCCCAATTTTCAAAGGTAGTTTGGGTAGCAAATTCATCACTTTATCTCTCATCATCATTATAATTAAAGAGGAATCGTTTGAAGGCCTGGGCGGTTACTGCCCTGGTGTTATATTCCCGGAGGTAGGCTACGTGTTTCTCATCCCCGGGATATGATTCATCCGGCCCGTAGGGATAGGAGGTCATGCCGTGGAACGGCAGCGGTCCCACCGTTTGACCGTGGGCCGTGCTCAGGTCCCCGTCCTTGAGCCATCCATCGGAGTAGAACAGGAAGTCCCGGGACCAGCCGGCCGGCAGGGGCGGGACTGTTTCAGCGTCGAATTTCAGCGAAACCTCGTCACCGGCGTTGATGATTACGTACCGGCTGTCCGAATCGGTTAGCAGGGTGGTCACATCGCCGTAGCGGGTATAGTCCCCCACCAGGTCGCGCCACCTGGGTTCGGTGGATACATCACCATAGTCAAACCAGTGGGGGCTGTCGAGGCCTTTACGGTACAATCGTGAGAACCCCCGGTAGTGGATATGGGCCCACAGCGGGTCCAGGGTGGTCTCCTTTATGGGAGCGCTGGGGGCGTTGATGGTAAAGAAAATGCGGTCCCAATAAATCTGCATGTTGGTGCGCAGGCGGACCCGGTAATCAGCGGCCGGAAACTTACCGGTCAGGTCCACAATCACCATTTTACTTTTCCCCTTGGGGAAGCCCACGAAGGGGACCACCGTCTGCCAGCCGCCCGTCTCACCCGGAACCTGCAGATAGGGCTGGATCACCTCCTGGGCCGACGACTGGCCGATGGTAACATTGATGCCGGCGTCAGTGGGGAAAATCCATCCCTCCAGGAACAGGACGATCTCGTCGTCGGCCTGCAACTCCCCCAGATCGATGATCAGGTCGTGTGAATTGACCACCCCCTGGTAGCGGGTGGGCTGGAAGCCGCCGATATAGACCTCGTCCTTTGCCATGACCTTGGGCAGCAGGTCTTGGCCGCTCTGATCGGTCACAGCCCTGGGAAGTAGGTGTTGAGCCACGGTGTGGATTTTGGGGGGCGCAAAAGGTGGCAGGGTAAACTGTTCGTCGATATAGACCTCCACCGAATCGGGATGGTCCACCACCACCAGGTTCACCTCGTCCAGGTAGGCCGTCTCCCACAGCTCCTCGGTAAACTGCAACAGGTATTGCCCATCCCTGGGCTTAAGGAACCGGCCGGGGACCTTGAAGTACTCATCAGCCGAATTGGCGAAACCGTAGGTTACCTCCCCACTCATGATTCCCAAGGGCATACCGATGGCACTGCGCCAGTGGACATCGGTAACCATGGTAAAGTCCTCCCCATCCCAGGTATACAGGAAGGGACAGGACCCCTTCAGGATTTGATATTCCATGATCGTTTGGTTTTTTTCGGGTTTGAACCGATTCTGGCGTACGCCATTGCTCCAGACCACCCGTACCACATCAGCGCCTTCCCGGTCCCCGAGGCCGAAGTGGGCGATCGGGTCGCTCATCAGCCGCATTTGATACAGGGCGCCGGCTTTCACCTCCACCTTGGCGCCGATCCCGAAGTAGTTATTCTTGCCACTGCCGGTGCGCAGCCCAGCCAGCCGTACCACCAAGTAATTATTAACATTGCCGCCGTCATTACGCAGTAGGTGGACCTGGTGGAAGCCAGCCAGGAAGATATCCAGATCACCATCATTATCGTAATCGGCGAGTGCCACCTGGCTGCAGGCCTCCAGGTGCGCGGGTAATAACGAGGATGCATCCAGATATTTTCCCTGTCCATCGTTGTAAAATAGCCGCAGGCCCATTTGGGCTGTATCCACTGCCGTACCAGCCACAATTAAGTCCAGATAACCGTCGTTGTCAGCATCAAAAAAAGCGGCATCCAGGCCGGCCAGCCCGCTAATGCTTTCAAAAACGCTGTCCGAGCGCGTATCCCGCTCGAACGTGCCATCGCCCCGGTTGGCAAATAGTGAGTGTTCGCCGGCCAGGCCGGACACAAATAAATCCAAATACCCATCGTTATTATAATCGCCCACCGCCACGGCGCCGGACCCGCCCGCTGTTGGCAACCCGGTATACTCGGTAATATCCCGGAAGTAACTGCGCCGCAAATTATCGTAGAATCGATTACCGGCGTCTTGATTTACCACCACAAGATCCAGATCCCCGTCGTCGTCAAAATCCCCTAACCGGGCGGCTCTACTGATCACTTGCTCCCCGCTGATGCCCACCTCCGCCGCGATTTCAGTGAAGGTGCCATCGGAGTTATTTCGATACAGCCGGTTCTGAGAACTGGTGGCGATAAAAAGGTCCAGATCACCCTCAAGGTCCAGATCGGCGAACAGCGCCGCCCGGTCCTGAATGGACGGGGCCGTCCGGATGCCGGCCGAAGCAGTGACATCCCGAAAAGCGCCCGTTGCGGTGTTATGGTATAACCTGCTCGCTCGCGTATTGGTCACGAATAAATCCTGATAACCGTCATTGTCGTAATCGGCAAAGATAGCAGAGAGGTCCCGGCCGGTATGTAAGATACCGGCGTCGGCCGCAACATCCAAGAAGACGCCATTATCATTGACGAA
>CBDVAP010000062.1:0-15092 GCA_965372015.1 uncultured bacterium
GATCCTGGGGGTGCTGGTACCCTGGCAGGATATTATCCGCAACCTGGGGATTATTGTTATGCTTTGGTTATCCCTGCGCACCACTCGGCCTGAGTTGCGCAAGGCCAATGACTTTACCTGGGACCCCATCCTGGAAGTGGCCTATCTGTTTGCCGGTATTTTTATCACTATCGTTCCGGCCCTGGCTATTCTGCGGGCCGGTTCGGAGGGGGCCATGGGAATGATGATTGATGCGGTGGAGGCGCCCTGGCATTATTTCTGGGTCACCGGGACGCTGAGCAGTTTCCTAGACAACGCCCCCACCTACCTGACATTCTTTAATACCGCTCTGGGAAAACTGCACCTGACCGAAGTTCAGGCGGGCAGCTTTTTAGCCGGGGCCGTTTTCGAGGGCGACCTGCTAACGCGCCTGCAGAGCTTCGAGGTGATGCTAACAGCCATCTCCATCGGGGCTGTGTTCATGGGCGCCATGACGTACATCGGTAATGCGCCCAATTTCATGGTACGGTCCATAGCTGAGGAAAACGGGATTAAGATGCCCAGCTTCTTCGGTTACATGGCCTGGTCAGTGGTCATCTTGATACCGGTCTTTATCCTGGTCACCATCATTTTCATGAGGTAGTCATCATGTTCGATCATATACTGTGTGCCACCGATCTCAGCCCCCGCTCCGATGAGGCCCTGCGAGTGGCTGTGCATATGGCGGCCCGTTACAATTCCGAATTAACTGTGTTGAATGTCCACGAGGAGTTCATGGACAAAGAGGAGATGATCATGCTGCGGGTCAGTGTGGAGCAAATGCAGGAGAAGTTCCGCGAAATAGCATTGGCCGCCAAGGAGCAGATGCAGGAGTTGGTTACCGCGGTGGGGGTAGACGACCTGTCAGTGGAGTATAAGTTGCACGAAGGTAAACCGGGAGAGGCCATCATCTCGGCGGCTCACGAAATATCCCAATCAGCGGGTGATACCAAGGCGATACTAATCGTCATGGGCACCAACGGGCGGGACAGCCTGGTGGAAATGCTCCTGGGGTCGGAAGCTGAATATATCGTACGCCACAGTCCCTTTCCGGTTCTGGTTGTTCCTCAGAAGATGGACTGAGTAATGATTACCTGGGGCGACATCAGCAGCACATTTCCTGAACTGGCTTTGGTGGTCACGGCACTGGGGTTGTTGCTCTTGGAAACGCTACGGGAACCGCCCCGCGCCAAGCTGGTATGGGTAGGGTTGGCCGGGATTGTGGTGGCCCTGGTGTTGGAGGTGGGTTTTCCGGCCAACGGCCAATTCTACTCCGGCATGATCGCTCTGGGGAATTTTTCCCGCTTCCTAAACGTAATATTTCTAGTGCTCGGCGGCGGCGCGCTGCTGCTGGCCGTACCATACCTGCGCAAGACCCTAGAGGAACGGGGCGAGTACTATGCCCTGGTGCTCTTTGCAACCGTGGGTATGATGTTCATGACCAAGGCTCACGATCTGGCTATTACTTTCCTGGGTCTGGAGCTGCTCTCGATTTCCCTATACATTCTGGTTGGGTTTTACCGTACCCGGGTCAGCTCCAACGAGGCCGGCCTCAAGTACCTGCTGCTGGGAGCCTTCTCCACCGGATTCTTCCTATTTGGCGCGGCCCTGATTTACGGCAGCACCGGTTCTACCCATTACGATGCTATCAGGCAGGCGATATTGATGGACACCCAATTGTCAGCGGCGCTGACTCTGACCGGATTCGGCCTGCTGTTGATCGGTTTCAGCTTCAAAGTAGCCTTAGTGCCATTCCATATGTATGCCCCTGATGTTTATGAGGGGGCGCCAACCTCCATTTCGGCCTTCCTGAGCACCGGGCCCAAAGTGGCCGGTTTTGCCGCGTTGCTCAAGCTGGTAGTGGTAGTGTTTGCGGTCACCACCCGGCATTGGTGGGGTGCGATCTGGGTCCTGGCGGCCCTGACCATGACGGTGGGTAACCTTTCGGCCCTGCGGCAGAATAACCTGAAGCGTATGCTGGCCTATTCCGGTGTGGCTCATGCCGGCTACCTGGCCATAGGTATACTGGTGGGTTCGGTGGAGAGTGCTTTCGGGATAATTTACTATTTGACGGTCTATGGAGCTACCACCCTGGCGGCCTTCGGGATCGTTGCGGCTATTGAGCAGGAAGACGAGGCCGGGCTGGAAGTAGCCGACTATCGCGGTTTGGCGAGTCGCAGTCCGGTCATGGCGGCTATGTTCGCCCTAGCCCTGTTGTCCCTGGCGGGCTTCCCACCCACCGCCGGTTTCTTCGGCAAGTTCTTTGTATTCAGCGCGGCGGTGAGCGAAGGCTACATTTGGTTGGTAGTGTTGGCGGTTCTAAACAGCCTGGTTTCAGTCTATTACTATCTACGGCCGGTGGTGGCCATGTATATGCAGGCACCGGAGGAGGAGAGCCCGGTGGCCCTGCCAGCCACACTGGTCCCGGTGCTGGTCCTGCTGGTAGTAGTAGCTTTGGGGTTGGGGATATTTCCCATGCTACTGGTCAGCAACAGCGCCGTGGCGGCCGGTTCTCTATTCTGAGACGGAATAACTCCCTTGACTGTGCAACGATTTGATGCTAGAAAGGTCGGCAGATGATCAGTCCCCGGCGCAAGGGCCTGCTGCTGGTATACACCGGCGCGGGGAAGGGGAAAACCACCGCCGCTCTGGGCACGGCCCTGCGAGCCCTGGGTCACGGGTGGAATGTGTGCATGGTGCAATTTATCAAGGGCACCTGGAAGTACGGCGAGATAAAGGGCGCTGAGGCGTTCGGTGAGCGTTTCGAACTGCATCGCATGGGAGCCGGCTTCTACAAAATCCAGGATGACGACCTGCCAGAAGAAGTCCACCGGGAAGCCGCCACCGCGGCGGTCGAGCTGCTCATCGGTATTTTGCAGGGCGGCAAACACGACCTGATGATTGCCGACGAACTGAACGTAGCCCTTGATACGGGGCTGGTCTCACCTGAAGATGTCAAGCGGGTGCTGGCGGCCAGACCGCCCAACATCCACCTGATCATTACCGGCCGGGGCGCCCCTGATTTCCTAGTTGAGCAGGCAGACCTGGTGACCGAGATGCGGGAGGTCAAACATCCTTTCCAGCGGGGCATCAAGGCCCAGCCGGGTATCGACTTCTAGGACAGCCGTTCCGCACTAACCGGACTGGTAACCCTTCGCTTCCTGCCGTAAATTTCAGATCGCTTTATCCACGGGTTTGAACATTACTGGCGATAATGAATTGTTTAATAATGATTTATAGGGAGGCATTCCAAACGGGATGATTTTTTTTGGTGACTACCGGTAGCCAGTTGGAGGGGATCAAACCACGGGCAGCACAGTCCGACAGCGATCTGACTGCGGTCTTCCAGACCCTGCATGAAGCGCTGACTGCCGCAGGGCATATACTGCTCTCCACGCATGAGAACCCGGATGGCGATGGACTGGGGTCCCTGCTGGCCATGGGTGAATACTTGAAGTCGCTGGGCAAGGACTGCCGGGCGCTGATCACCAGCCCCATCCCGGAGACCTACCGTTTTCTGGACCCGCACAGCTGGGTGGAGCAGTTCGATGCACAGCGCGATGAGGACTGGCTGGCCCAATGCGATCTGGCACTGGTTTTTGACCTGGGTGATTTCGCGCGGCTGGGAGCTGTGGGCACAGCGCTTAGGCGGCACGCAATTCCCCTGGCCACAATCGATCACCACCCCTCCCGGGAAGATGACATTCACGGGGAGCAGAAACAGGACTACAGCTACACAATGGTGGATCGCGATGCTCCGGCCGCAGGTTTACTGGTGTGGCGGTTTCTGAAAATCTATCGCCCGGGACCATTGTCGGTTAGTATGGCCCAGGCCTTGTACACCGCCTTGATTACCGATACCGGTTCTTTCAAATATGACAATACCAATGTCCAGGCCCACCAGATGGCCATCGATCTGCTGGAGACCGGCCTCCGGCCGTATGAAATCCACAAACAGCTCTTTGAGCGTCGCAGCCACACTCAAATACGGCTTTTAGGAAAACTGATGGAAAACATCAAGTACTCTGACGACCAGAGCATTGGTTGGTGCGTATTGACCGGGGAGCATCTGGAAAAGGTCGGGGCCAAGTGGGAAGACATTGACGGCTTCTCGGAGTTCATCCGTTCTATCGAGGGGGTGGAGATAGCCGCCTTGCTAACCGAGTTGACTCCGGAGCGCACCAAAGTGAGCCTGCGCAGCAAGGGCCGCGTCAGTATCAATGACGTGGCTGGGCGTTTAGGTGGTGGCGGGCATGCCTATGCCTCCGGTATCATCCTGGACAAGCCGTGGCGACAGGTGCTGGAGTTATTACTGCCATTGTTGGAGGCCAAGCTGGCCGACTTCCGGGAGAGCGAGTAGGAGCAGCCATGGGGGTTATGCCCGACGACTGGATCAAGAAGATGGCCCGGGAACAGGGAATGATCGAACCGTTCGAACCCGGCCAGGTGAGCAAGGGGAAAATTTCGTACGGGATTTCTTCCTATGGGTATGATCTGCGGGTGGCGGATGAGTATAAGATATTCACCAACGTGAACAACTCTATCATCGATCCCAAGCAGGTTGATCCCAACTCCTTTATCGATTTCAAGGGACCGGAGTGCATTATACCCCCCAACAGCTTTGCCCTGGCCCGCAGTGTGGAGTATTTCCGCATTCCGCGGAATGTGATTACCCTGTGCGTGGGCAAGTCTACCTATGCCCGCTGCGGTATCATCGTCAATGTCACCCCTTTCGAGCCCGAGTGGGAGGGTTACGCCACCCTGGAGATTTCCAACACCACCCCCCTGCCGGCTAAGGTCTATTCATTCGAGGGCCTATGCCAGGTGCTGTTTTTTGAAGGAACAGGGCCTTGTAGCACTTCGTATAAGGACCGCAAAGGGAAGTACCAGAAACAGGTAGGTATCACCACTCCCAGGATACTCTGAAAGAAGCTCACAAAATGGAGATTACAGTCGCCCGTGACGCCGGCTATTGCTTTGGTGTGCGGGACGCAGTCCAGCTGGCTTACCAGGCGGCCGAAAAATACGGCCAGGTCTACATGTTGGGTGATATCGTGCACAATGAGCAGGTAGTCCGGGATCTGGCGGTGGCGGGCGCCAAGGTGGTGGAATCGCTGGACGAGGTTCCCCATGGCGCACCGGTACTTTTCCGAGCCCACGGAACTTCCGAGGAGCTCTGGGAGCGGGCCCGGAAAAATAAAATCACCATCATTGACGCCACCTGTCCCCTGGTTCGGGAAATCCACGAGGAGGTGCGCCGTACTTCAGCCGATGGGCGGCAGGTGATCATCATCGGCGATCACGGCCATGACGAGGTGGTGGGCATTGCCAGCCAGGTCTCCCACCCGATTATCGTCTCAACACCCGAGGAAGCCCGCGGGCTCAGGAAGATGAAACGCGCGGCAGTGGTGAGTCAGTCCACCCAGATGATTGAGAACGTGCAGGCTGTGATCAACATTCTCATGACCAAGGTTTACGATCTGCATTTTGTGAACACCATTTGCTTTCCGACCAAGCGTAACCACGAGCAGATCAAGACCCTCGCGGCCGAGTCGGACGTTATGATCGTCATCGGATCCTTCACTTCGGCCAACTCGAAGCGTCTTACCACCCTGGGGCTGGAACGGAACCCGCGCACCTACCAGGTGACCTGTGTCGGAGATCTGCGGCCGGAGTGGTTTGCAGGGGCCGGCAAGGTGGGTGTAACAGCCGGCGCCTCTACCCCGGACTACCTGATAACCGAGGTCCGGGAAGGGATTGAGGCCCTGTCACGGCAACGGCAATCCACACTGGCCTGAACTCGGACCCGCAAACAAATGCTGCCCGTTGCTGCAGTGCGTGATTATATTTAATGCTACGATCATCTGATAGGGTAAGGAAGTAGTATCATGGCTAAGGAAACAGGATCGTTTGAAGTAAAAGTCGGCCTGGCGGAGATGCTCAAAGGCGGTGTGATTATGGATGTCACGACCGTGGAACAGGCCCAAATAGCGGAGCAGGCGGGGGCCGTGGCAGTGATGGCGCTGGAACGGATTCCGGCCGACATCCGTCGGGACGGTGGTGTGGCCCGCATGTCTCATCCCAACATGATCACCGAGATCCAGGCGGCGGTCTCCATACCGGTCATGGCTAAATGCCGCATCGGCCATTTCGTCGAGGCCCAGATATTGGAAGCCTTGGAGGTGGATTTTATCGATGAGAGTGAGGTGCTCACGCCCGCCGATGAGGCCCACCATATCGACAAACGCAAATTCAAGATACCGTTCGTATGTGGCGCCCGGGACTTGGGTGAAGCATTGCGCCGGATTGGTGAAGGGGCAGCTATGATCCGCACCAAAGGCGAGGCCGGTTCGGGGAATATTGTGGAGGCGGTGCGGCACATGCGTTCCATCCAGGGCGCCATCCGTAAATTGACCGTCCAGGACCAGGCGGAATTGATGGCCACTGCCAAGAAGTTGGGGGCTCCTTTCAGCCTGGTGCAGCAGGTGGCCAAAATCGGCAAGCTGCCCGTGCCCAACTTCAGTGCGGGAGGAATTGCTACACCGGCCGACGCCGCCCTGATGATGCAGCTGGGAGCCGAGTCCGTTTTCGTGGGGTCGGGCATCTTTAAATCGGAGGACCCGGCCGACCGGGCCCAGGCGATCGTGGCGGCTACCACCTACTTTCAGGACCCGGCCAAGCTGGCGGCTGTATCGGCCAAGTTGCAGGGCGCCATGCCCGGACTGGAGATGTCTGAAATTCCCGCCGAAGAGCGGCTGCAGGAGCGAGGTTGGTAGCTACGATTGGAGTACTGGCCCTGCAAGGCGCCTTCACCCGGCACCAGGCCATGCTGGAGCAGTTGGGCTGCCGAACGGTGGCGGTGCGCTATCCTAAAGACTTGGAGGACCTCTCCGGCCTGGTGATACCGGGTGGTGAATCCAGTACTATCAGCCGCCAGCTGGACGCCAGCGGCCTGCGGCAACCCATTACCGAATTTGCCCGCGAAAAGCCGATCTTGGGTACTTGCGCGGGCCTGATCATCATGTCCCGGGAGCAGGACGATAGCCAGGTGCAGGGGCTGGACCTGTTGGACCTGGCCGTGGCGCGCAACGGTTGGGGACGCCAGGTGCATTCGTTCATTTTTTCATTACCGGTCACGCTGAACGGCCATAGCGAGGAAGTGCCGGCCATCTTCATCAGGGCGCCCCGGATCAATCGGGTGGGACCCGGGGTGGAAGTGCTGGCCGCTATCGACGGGGAGCCGGTACTGGTGCGCCAGGGCCGGCATCTGGGGGCCACATTTCATCCGGAACTGACTTCCGATACCCGGATACACCAACTTTTTCTAAGGGTGATTGAAGAGTGAAACCAGACTATCCCCTGCTTTCCAAGGTTGATAGCCCAAGCGATTTGAAAGAGTTGGCTACGGAACAGCTGCCGCAGCTGGCATCTGAGATATCCGAGCTGATTCGAACGGTGGTTGAGGAGACCGGCGGTCATTACAGCTCTCCCCTGGGAGTTGTAGATTTGGCCTTGGCCCTGCACTATGTCTTCGATTCTCCTGCAGATAAACTTATCTGGGACGTGGGGCACCAGGCCTATGCCCACAAGATTATTACCGGCCGGCGGGACCGGTTTCATACCCTGCGGATCAAGGACGGCATCAGTGGTTTCCTGCGGCGCAGCGAGAGCGAGCACGATGTTTTCGGGGCCGGACATGCCAGCACCGCCATCTCCGCCGGACTGGGGATCGCCGAAGGTCATAAACTGAGTGGGAACGAAAAATCACATGTAGTGGCGATTGTGGGGGACGGGGCAATGACCGGGGGCATGGCCTTCGAAGGGCTGAATAACCTGGGCTATACGAAACTGAAAATGACGGTGGTGTTGAATGACAACCGCATGTCTATCTCACCCACAGTCGGATCACTGTCAACCTACCTTACGCACGTGATCACCAACCCCCTTTATAACCGCATCCGGGATGACATCTGGAAAGCGACCGGGCTACTGCCGCTGGGTACCGCCGCGGTGCGCAAGTTTTTCAGGCGGTTGGAGGAAGGCCTTAAAAGCTTCCTCACCCCGGGCCTGCTATTCGACGAGCTGGGCCTGCGCTATTTCGGCCCCATTAACGGCCATGACTACGACAGCATGATCAAGGTATTCCGCAACGTCAAGGAACTGCCCTATCCCACCATGGTGCATGTGCTGACCCGCAAGGGGCGCGGGCATAAGGAAGCTGAGGCCGACTCACTACAGTATTATAGCATGGCCGGCCGCCGGAAAAGTCCCGCTAGCGGTTCCGTGGCCCCCGACTTCAATCAGGTTTTCGGGCAGGTAGCCATCGAGCTGGCCCGGGCCAACGACCAGGTCTGCTGCATCACCGCGGCCATGGAGGTGGGGACCGGGCTATCCGAGTATGCGAAGTTGTTCCCGGAGCGCTACTACGATGTGGGGCTGGCTGAGGAGCACGCAGTCACCTTTGCCGGCGGCTTGGCGGTAGAGGGCCGGCTGCCGATTGTGGCTATCTACTCTACTTTCCTGCAAAGGGCGTTTGATCAGATCATGCATGATATTGCCCTGCAGAACCTGCCGGTAATATTCTGCCTGGACCGCAGTGGATTGGTGGGCCCGGACGGCCCCACCCATCACGGGGTTTTCGATCTGGCGATCCTGCGCACTATTCCGGGTGTGGTGCTCTGCGCGCCCAAGGATGGCAACGAGCTGCGCGATCTGATGTTCAGCGCCCTCAAGTACCACCAGCCGGTAATTATCCGCTATCCCAAGGATACCAGCATCGAATTCGATCCCCACCGGGAGGCCGGCTTTATCCCCAGCGGCAGTTGGGAGCTGCTCCGGGACGGCGCCGACGCCGCTATCCTGGCGGTAGGCAGCATGGTACCGGTAGCCCTGGCGGCGGCAGTACTGCTGGAGGCCGAGCACGAGGTGGAAGCGGCCGTGATCAACGCCCGTTTCGTCAAACCCTTGGATAAGGACCTGTTGCGGCAGTTGGCCCAGCGGGATATGCCCATTGTGACGGTTGAGGAGGGCCTGTTGGCCGGGGGGTTCGGGTCAGCGGTGCGGGAGGAACTGGCGGCGGCAGGGATAAACACCCCCGTACTTTCCTTGGGTATCGCGGACGAATTCACCGAGCACGGTACTCGCCAGGAGCTGCTGGAGCTGGTGGGTTTGACGGCCCACAAATTGGTGGCCAAGGTGCTGGGCGTGCTGCAGACCGCCGGTGAAACGGCCTAGGGTATGGCCGCGGCTAAGCGGAGCAAGGATGGTCGCTTGAGCCCCCCAAGCGAGGCTGCTTATGAGCACTGGGTAGAGCAGGTGGGCCGGGCGCCCGAGCGGGACTATAGCTTCGATACGGTCTCCGGCCAGCCGGTGGACTTGCTGTATTTGCCGCCGGAGGTGGATGCGGATTACCTGGAGAAATTAGGCTTCCCCGGCCAGTATCCCTTCACCCGGGGCGTCCAGGCTAACATGTACCGGGGCAGGCTGTGGACCATGCGCCAATTTGCCGGCTTTGGTACTCCCGAAGAAACCAACCAGCGTTACAAATTTCTACTCAGCCACGGTCAGACCGGCCTGTCGGTGGCCTTTGACATGCCCACCCTGATGGGCTACGACGCCGATGCCGGCATTGCGCGCGGAGAAGTGGGGCGTTGCGGGGTGGCGGTGAGCTCCTTGGAAGACATGGAGACTCTGTTCGAGGGCATCGACCTGGGCAATATCAGTGTCTCCCAGACCATCAATGGGCCGGCCTTTATCCTGCTGGCCTTTTATGTAGCCGTGGCCCGGAAGCAGGGCGTGTCCGCGGACCAGCTGCGGGGCACTCTGCAGGCGGACATATTAAAGGAATATATCGCCCAGAAGGAGTGGATCTTCCCGCCCCGAGAGTCCATGCGGATCGTTGTTGATATGATGGAGTATTGTACCCGTGAGATGCCCAAGTATAACTCCATCTCGGTGAGTGGCTACCACATCCGGGAGGCGGGGAGCACCGCGGCCCAGGAGCTGGCTTTCACGCTGGCCGACGGTTTCTGCTATATCGAGGAAGGGATCAAGCGGGGCCTGGAGGTGGACGCCTTCGCCCCGCGCATCTCTTTCTTTTTTAATTCGCACCTGGACTTTTTCGAGGAGGTCGCCAAGTTCAGGGCGGCCCGCCGTATCTGGGCTCGGCGTCTGCGCCACAAGTACGGCGCACAAGACCCCCGCTCCTGGCGGCTCCGTTTCCATACCCAGACCGCCGGTTGCAGCCTCACCGAGCAGCAGCCCGAGAACAATATTGCCCGCACGGCTTTTCAGGCCCTGGCGGCGGTGCTGGGGGGCACCAACTCACTGCATACCAACTCCATGGACGAGACCATCGCCCTGCCCACGGCCAGAGCAGCCAAGATCGCCTTGCGCACCCAACAACTGATCGCGTACGAGTCCGGCGCGGCCAATGTCATTGACCCGTTGGCAGGTTCGTGGTACTTGGAGGACCTGACCGATCGCTTAGAGCAGCAGGCCGAACAGTATTTCCAGCGCGTGGAGGATTTAGGCGGGGTAATCCCGGCCATCGAACAGGGCTTCTTCCAGCGGGAGATCGCCCAGGCGGCCTATCAATACCAACAGGCCGTCGATTCCGGCCGGCGCATTATTGTAGGAGTCAATGAATTTGTGGATGAAGATGAGGAATTGGAGATCCCGGTACTTGAGATCACACCGGAGGTCGAAGAGCGGCAGCGGAAGAAGCTAGCCGCCACTCGCGCCGGGCGGGACGAAACTGCCGTAGCTGCCACCCTGGAACGGGTGCGGCAGGCCTGCCACACCTCCGATAATATTATGCCTCCCGTCATTGCCGCCGCCGAGGCTTATGCCACCCTGGGCGAGATCGTTGAAACCATGAAGGCGGAACTGGGCACCTGGGTCGAGGAGACTGTCTTCTAGCTTGTCGCAGTACAAACGCATATTCGAACACGCTCGCCGGTTTACCGTCGGGGTGGAGGAAGAATATATGCTCTGTGACACCCGCACTGGTGACCTGGTGGACCGGGCCACGGAGATTTTCAAGGTCCTCCCTCCTGATGAGCAGGAGCGGTTCAGCTACGAGCTGATCGATTCCGAAATAGAGATCAACACCCCCATTTCCAGTTCCGTGGACGAAGTCATGGACCACGTGGCCCGCTTGCGCCGGCGGGTGCGGGATATCGGCCGGGACCTGGACTACTGTATCGGGATCAGCGGTACCCACCCGACAGCCCTGGCGGTCGATCAAAGGTTTGTCGATTCGGAAGGGTACCAGTGGGTGGCGGAGCAGCTCCATTACTATGCCCTGCGCAATATCACTTTTGCCACCCATGTGCACGTGGCCCTGCCGGATGGTGATAGCGCTATCGCGGTGACCAACGCCGCTCGCCGCTGGCTGGCGCCCTTGCTGGCTCTGACTGCCAACTCGCCTTTCTTCCAGGCCCACAATACGGGCATGCTCTCAGCGCGCACCTTTCAATTCGGCGCCTTCCCGCGCACCAATATTCCCGGTACCTTCCGCGATTTCGAACATTTCTGCCGAGTGCTGGAGACCTACATCAGCATGGGCTCCATAAATCTACCCCGGCAGCTATGGTGGAAAATCCGGCCCCATGGGCATTACGGCACGGTGGAGTTTCGGATCTGTGACGTGCAGCGTTCCCTGGTGCGCACCCGGATGTTGGTGGCCCTGAGCCAAGCCATTTGTCATCGGGTGCAACGTGATTTCACTGCCGGGGTGTTAGTGCAGGACTTCGAACTGGAGTATATCAACGATGCCGTTTGGAAAGCAACCCGCTTCGGGTTTGACGCCCGGGTGGCCGACCCGCTCGATGAACAGATTATCACCATGGCCGAGCTGGTGGAACGGATGGTGGAATATGTACGGCCCTCCCTGGAAGAACTGAACACCTTGGATATCATTCCCATAGTAGAGAAAGTGCTGCGCGAGGGAAGCGAGGCCCAGGAGCAGTTGGCTGTGTATGCATCGAATGGTTTCGAGGGTCTCAAACAGATGTTGATGGACCAAGTGGAATTCGGCGCCGGTTAGCCGCCTTCATTATTTCTTCAAGAAAAATTCATTTTCCCTTCGCGTACACTAAACAGCTTCAGAGGTAAATTTGCATGTTGCCCGCGCTCCCGGAAGGACGCTTTAGCCTGGTGAGAGCGTGGGCTATTTTACCGGTTAGGAGAGACAAAATGCAGAACCAGAGAATGAAGTTTGTGGCGCTGATCTTGGTGGTGGCTGTAATCACCGTGGGTTGGATCGTCACCGGTACCGGCCCCGAGGAAGTGCCGTATGTCAGCATCAAGCAGCTGCAGAGTAATGCGGGCCAATGGCAACAGAACCGAATCCGCCTCGGCGGGCTGGTGGAAGATGGCTCTATTTCCTACTCGGATGATCGCTTGAACGTAGACTTTATCATCAAGCAGGAACAGGCACAGCTACCGGTCCGTTACCGGGGTTTGACGCCGGACATGTTCGCTGAAGGGGCGGAAGTGATTATCGAAGGAAATCTGGAGGGCGAGGTTTTCATGGCCGATAACCTGATGACCAAATGTGCCTCGCGCTACGAAGCGGAAATCATCGATCCCCAGGCCAACCCCCATGAGGAAATCTAGGCTCCGATGGTAATACTCGGTTCGACTACCCTGCAGCTGGCGTTTCTGTTTTGCCTGTTCAGCCTGGGCCTGGGCGGCTGGTTTCAACGCAGTGGCGACTGGCGCTATTTCACCACCGCCCGGCGGGCCCTTTTGGCGGCAGCCGCCCTGGTGGGGGTCTCGACGGTGGTGCTTACGCAACAGCTGCTGGCGAGCAATTTTGGTCTGGAGTACGTGGCCCGCTACAGCAGCGCGGAAACCCCCACCATGTACAAATTCGCCGGGCTGTGGGCCGGAATGGAAGGTTCCCTCCTGTTCTGGGCAGCCATTCTGGGGCTTTTTATCCTTATTCTGAATTACCAGAACCGGAGCGCCAACCGCTCCCTGATGCCCATCGTCAATATGGTGCTGGGGATCATACTGCTGTTTTTCCTGCTGGTAGTTAACCTGTTCGAGAACCCCTTTACCGAATTGCCGCCGGGAGTGCTCATTCAACCCCGGGGGATGGGGCTGAATCCCCTGTTACAGCACCCGGCCATGCTGATCCATCCGCCCACGCTGTATCTGGGTTATGTGGGTTTCGCGGTGCCTTTCGCCTTTGCGATAGCCGCCCTGGTGACCCGCCGGTTGGATGCCACCTGGATCCGTACCACCCGGCGCTGGACACTGGTACCCTGGATGTTCCTGGGGATCGGCATTATCCTAGGTGGCCGGTGGGCCTACGTGGAACTGGGCTGGGGCGGCTACTGGGCCTGGGACCCGGTGGAAAACGCCTCCTTTTTGCCCTGGCTGACCAGCACCGCCTACCTGCATTCAGTCATCATTCAGGAAAAGAAGAACATGCTCCGCCTCTGGAACGTGGTGCTGATTATGATCACTTTCGTACTGACCATCTTCGGCACCTACTTAACCCGTAGCGGTATCCTCTCTTCAGTGCATGCTTTCGCCGCCAGCGAGATGAGTCGCTGGTTCTTCGGCTTCATGATCTTCCTAATTTTAGGCTGCGTGATCCTGATTGTCCTGCGTAAAGAAGACCTGGCTTCCCGTAACCGGCTGGAATCATTCACCAGCCGGGAGAGCGGATTCCTATTCAATAATATGATTTTCCTGGCCCTGACCCTGGCCATTCTATGGGGTACCATGTTTCCACTACTTTCGGAGGCGGTCCGCGGAACCCAAATCACGGTGGGATCGCCTTATTTCGACCGTATCACCGCCCCCATGGGGATGATCCTGCTATTGCTGACGGGCGTGGGTCCGCTGTTGGCCTGGCGCCGCACTTCCATGGGCACCGTCAAACGGAACTTCATCATCCCCATCGCGACGGCGGTGGCGGTCATGGTGATCGGGCTGTTGATGGGCTTTTACAGCTTCTATGCCGTCCTCACCGTCGGTCTATCGGCCTTTGTGGCCGCCGGCATTATAATGGAGATGGGCCGGGCAATCCGCGCCCGGCGGCGCTCCACCGGGGAATCGGCCCTGACCGCTGTGCGAAACATCGTGGACCGCAACCGCAGCCGTTACGGGGGATACATCGTACACCTGGGCATAATTGTGATGTTTATCGGTTTCGCCGGCAAGGCCTTTACCGTTGAGCAGGACCTGACTCTGAATGATGGGGAGCAAGCCCAGTTGGGCGGCTATACCTTTACTATGGAGCGGCACTACACCGCCGAACGCCCCAATCACTTCGCCAAGGTCATCGATCTGAATGTGAGCCGGGGAGACCGTTTTATCACCGTCCTCAAGCCCGAGAAGCGCTTTTACACCGACCAGAACAACCAACCCAATTCGGAAGTTGCGATCTATAGCCGGGCCTTAAGGGATCTATATGCTATTTTAGGCGACGTGGACTTAAGTTCCGGCACGGCGGTGCTGAAGATCATGATTAACCCGCTGGTACAGCTGGTCTGGTGGGGCGGCATAATCATGGTGGCAGGTACCATTGTGGTATTATTGCCAAGTGCCGCCGAACGCAAGCTGAAGGCAAAATTGGCGTGAAACCGCTTACAATCACCTTGATGTTGGCTCTGGCAGCCGGCGCTCTTTGGGGCCAGGAGGCCAAGGACCCGCTGCAACAGGAACTTGAGTATATGATCATGTCTCCCTGCTGCTATGGTTCCCCGGTGGGTGATCACGATTCGGACGCTGCCAAGCAGGTAAAAACTCAGATCGCACAGCTGCTGACCGAGGGCAAAACCAGGGACGAAATCCTGGACATGTACGTGGCGATCTACGGTGAGCGCATCCTGGCCCAGCCGCGGGCCCAGGGGTTTAACGTGCTGGCCTATGTTATGCCTATTTTGATCCTGGTGATCGGTGGTCTGGTGGTGATTTATGTCATCAATCAGCTGACGGCGCCCCGCGCCCGGGCCGTCCAGCCCAGCCGGAAGTCCTATAGTGATGAATTCTTCCAGAAAGTGGAGCGGGAGATGAAGGATCTCAACATCTGAGATGGATACCATTATCGCCCC